>JAYUIP010000434.1:0-2215 GCA_043765945.1 Arcicella sp. | reverse complement strand
GGGATTAAATTCCATCAAATTACGGGCGTGTTGCACCATGACCCCGAGACTTGGACGGAAATTCAAGAGTGGGTTGAAGCCGCCAAAGTTGCCAATATTATGGCTCACAATCGCCTCGGTGTGATGGGACATTATTACAGCGGAATGTTGGATATTTATACCGATTTCACCCAACAATTAGTCTTTTTTGGGGGGCATATTGAAATCATTGAGGTGGACGAACTTTCGGCTCTGAGAAGGGATATTTCGGAATCCGCCATTGCGAATCAGGTTGCAGAATTTCATCAACTGTTTAACATTCAGGCAGATTGCTCACATGATGAATTAGCACGAGCCGCAAAAACCTCATTGGCTTTGAATCAATTAGTGGAAAAATATAGTTTGGGTTCATTGGCGTATTATTACAAAGGAACGGGAATCTCTGAAAATGAGGACACGATGAGTTCAATTATTTTAGGAACTTCATTACTGACCGCAAAACATATTCCCGTGGCGGGTGAGTACGAAATTAAGAATGCCCAAGCCATGAAAATAATGGATTCTTTTGGCGTAGGAGGCTCATTTACAGAATATTACGCCATGGATTTCAAGGATGATGTCGTATTAATGGGACACGATGGTCCTGGACATTTAGCCATTGCCGAGGGAAAAACGAAGGTGAAACCCTTGCAAGTTTATCACGGCAAAGTGGGCAATGGATTATCGGTAGAAATGTCCGTCAAACACGGTGCGGTAACTTTACTTTCAGTCGTTCAAAAAAGGGACGGAACTTTGATGCTTCTTTGTGCCGAGGCAGAATCAGTGGCGGGGGCAATTTTGGAAATTGGAAATACCAACAGTCGCTACAAATTTCCCATCGGGGCAAAAAGATTTGTCAATGAATGGAACGCCCACGGACCCGCCCATCATTGTGCGATTGGCGTGGGTCATATTGCTTCTAAAATTAAGAAATTGGGAAATTTATTGGAAATTGAAACCGTGAAGGTGTGCTAAATTGGGTGATGAAAATTAACTCCGAGGTTTCGTAAATATATTTCCGAAAACATAAAGTTTCAGGCTATTTTATTAGCTTAAATAATTAAGTACCAAGATAAAATTAATTTGCATAATACTCATGGCATGACTGATAGTAACTTTCTCATTATCAACAGTTTATGAGTTTACTAATGCCATAAGTAAATTTGTCTAAGCACTTATACTCATAAAAATATATTTAGGCATAAAATTTGACAATGAAAGAAGATGAATTGTTAATATTAACTATCATCTTACTAAATTTTCCTAAAATGATAAATGTTTTCAAACCGCCATTTTTGAAGCATCTTTACATGACCTTTACACTTTTGTTCATTTTTTTTGGAGCAATTGCTGGAAATGAACCCATTCCGAAAGGTTCTTACATTATCAACATGGGTGTTTTGCCCCAAACCATCGGAAATGGTTTGAAACCCTATGGCTTGGTTTATGAGTTAATCAATAAATATAGTGTACCTGTCAAGTGGTCAATAAATACCACAAAAGTCAAAGATGGAATTGATTTTTCTTTTGGAGGTGTTGACTACAAAGGAGGAACCTTTATTATTCCTGCTGAATTTCTCACCCCTGCGGTTCAAACAGCTATTAATGGTTGGTTAGCTCAGGGCGTGGTAGCTACTAAGACAACTGCGGATATTGCCTCAGTTCCCATCTACACAACCCTAATTTTTGTTCCAAAAATTACACTGGATGTAACCAACGGGAGTATTTCACAGGCTTATTTGGTTAATGCGGGCTTTCCTTCCACTTCTTATTATTTTAAATCTGCTCAAACACTCACTTGTTGCGATGATATTTATGTTATGCCTCATGCTGACCCAGCTTGGACTACGCACAGCAATTTGTATGGTTGGAACCTAACTTGTAAGGGTGCTATCTGGGCTGCTTGCCATGCGGTCAGTGTATTAGAAAATATGAACAATGGCACGTTGCAAACCAATTTTTTGATGAATAACAAAACGAGCGTTGGCACAGCCGCCGTTCCGTTTGGCACTCACGTCAATGGTTCAATTCCCTATGCACTCGGAGAATCAAGTGACCCCGTAATGCAGTTTATGGGAAAGACAGACCTTGCCCAGTTGAATGGTTCAGAACAAGTATATTTACCACAGTTATCTTGGAGAGGCTCAACAAAAATTGGTGTTTGGGATGATACTCATGCTAACGTACCAGGATTATC
>JAYUIP010000433.1:0-2224 GCA_043765945.1 Arcicella sp. | reverse complement strand
GTTATCATATTTGAGTTTAGTCCAAACGTATGCAAAACCCTACGCATTAAATCCAAAAGGGTTAGGGTTACCCCTTCGACTTACTCCAATCACTTCTTCTGGCTACAACGATATGGCAAGAAGTACGATTGAAGAAGTGTATGCTCAAATAATAAAAGATTTAAATGAAGCTGAAAATGAGTTGCCCATAGCGTATGCAATGCCTCTGTTAAATACTTCCAGAGCCAAGAAAAGCACTGCCATTGCTTTGAAAGCAAGAGTATATTTGATTCAAGGAAATTATGAAAGTGTGGTAAAAGAATCGCAAAAACTGGTTTCATCAACGGCTCCATTCCAGTATTCAGTAGCATCATTAACGCATAAATTAGAATCAAATTTTGCCACTATTTTCGGAGGAAGTTACACAGGTTCTGAGGCAATTTTTTCAATTCCGTTTGCCAATAGTACCACCGAGACCCCCGCTTCACAAAGTTCCTTGGCATTCAACTATGTATCGCAACCCATTATTTTTTTGACTACGGCGGGCATTTCGAGTAATCCAGCCTTAAATTCATTGTCGGATGCCCGTGCGGGATTAATTAGCATTAATGGGGCTAAACAAAAACTATTACGAAAATTTAACCTTACTACCGCCCCTTTTCGAGATTATGTACCCGTGATTCGATACGCCGAAGTATTATTAAATTACGCAGAAGCATCGGCAAATTTGAATGATTTGACCACGGCAACCGCATTATTGAAAGCGGTGAGAAATCGTTCAAACCCTAATTTTGTATTTCCAGAAAATGAAATAAATTCAAAAGAGGCTTTGATTAATACGATTTTAACCGAAAGACGGATAGAATTATTAGGAGAAGGATTTAGGCTTTTCGATTTACAAAGAAAATTACAGACATTACCCTCAAAAGTAGGTTCGATTGGGACAGCTCCTTTGGTTTTACTCAACAGTAGCAATTATATTTGGCCCATTCCGAGTGGAGAAATATCAACGAATAAATTGATGGTATCTAATTAATCATTTATTATTTAGCGGTAAATAGGGAAACATGGATTACTTATTGTAATTTAAGAATATTCCGTATTTATATAAAAATAACTTCTTATAGTGTTTAAGTAATATAATTACCTAAGATTTTATGATTACCTTTCGTTCCTAAAACCATACTAATATGACTTGGGGAGAAAGAAATAGACTCATTGCGAATTTGCCACTTGATAATCAAAGTTGGCAGAAGAGTTACCACCGTAATCAACAAGAATATATCCGTCGTCGTCTTCGTGCGGTAAAGTTTTTTTGTGAAGGCAAAACTCGTCTTTTGATTATCAAAGAGTTAAATATCACTTATAAAACGCTTAGCGGTTACTTAGACTTGTATATTCAAGGTGGTCTTGATGGCTTAGTAAGCCCAATTGTCAAACCCAGAATAAAACTTTTGACAGAACAACAGTTGGCACAATTAAAACAAATTATTCTGACTGAAACACCTGAATCTTATTCAAAAAAAGATTCATTTGGACTTTAAAACTTTTAGTTGAATTGGTCAGAGAACAGTTTTTAGTCATCGTCAGTATTGGCACAATGTGGAATTATCTGAGAACTATTAGGCTCTCTCATCAAAAAGCAACTCGCCACTACATTAATCAGGACGTAGAATCCGTGAGACTTTATGCTCATCGAATCATTGACTGTTTAGTAAGTTTAACGCCCAACGATAAGCTAATTTTTATAGACGAATTTAGTATTTCAACTCGTCCAAACACCTATTATATGTGGGGTGAAATTGGAAAACAGCCACAGATTCACTCTAATGAAAAGAATCGTACTCGTACTAATGGCTTTGTCAGCGTTGATGCTATCTCTGGTGAAATTGACCTTTGGCAGAGTCCAGTTGCCAAAGCTCCACACGTTGCTGAGTTCTGTCTTAAACAGGCTCAATTAGCGGTCAAACAAGATTTTCAAAAACTTTACATTGTTTTGGACAATAATAAAACCCACCTCAAAGCAATGAAGGCTATATTTAATCAAATGCTCATAGACAATAGTTTATCAATAGAGGTTGTCTTTAAACATACGGCAAGTTACGCTCCTAAATATAACCCCGCTGAATATATAATCTCTATCATCAGACGAAAAATATTACATCACATGACAGCCGATTTTACCATTGAACAAGTCTGTGAAAGAATGATTGAGATTGCCCAAAGTGAACAATTACAAACAAAA
>JAYUIP010000432.1:0-2226 GCA_043765945.1 Arcicella sp. | reverse complement strand
GTTTTGTTCAACCGAATGAAGTTTCCTCCACGCCCAGTTCGTTCAAAATTGATGAAAAAACGGGGGATTTGATTTGGGACGTTCCCCAGCAAATGGGTTTATACAATTGTGCTTTTGTCGTGGAAGAATGGCGAAACGGCGTATTGATTTCTATTACCGTTCGAGATATGCAGATTGAGGTCAAAGATGCTGACAATGCCGCTCCCAAAATAAAAGTACCCGAAGATATTTGTGTGGAAGCAGGAACGGTCATTGATCAAACCATTACCGCCACCGATTCGCCCGCTAAACAAGGCAGGTTGGATAATATGACGCTCCTTTCCACGGGGGCGGTCTACAAACTCCCCGATGGCTCTACCTTTATTTCACCCGATTTTGCCACGTTTAACCAAACCGCCCCCGCACCATCCTCCCCCGCTTCGGGCAGATTTGTGTGGAAAACCAGTTGTGCTCATATTCGTCAGGAACCCTACGATGTGCTTTTTAAAGTACAAGATTTACCCGCTTCCAAGTCTATTCCGAGTTTGGTGGATAGTAAAAATTGGCGAATAAAAATCATCGCTCCCCGCATCAAAAACCTTAGAACCGTGGGTGATGCAGGAAATAGAACGGTAACCTTAAATTGGGACACCTACGCTTGTCAGAACGCTGGGGCGGTCATTATCATTTACCGCCGAGTGGGTTGTTCGCCTTATGCCCCTGCGGTTTGTACCGTGGGTTTACCCGCCAGTTTAGGGTATGTAGAAGTGGGACGAGTTCCCGTGAATGCCACAACATTCACCGATAAAAATCTTACCAGAAATACCGATTATAGCTACCGCACGTTGGTCTTATTCACCAGTGGAGGCAATTCAACCATGAGCGTTACTTCCGACCAAACTTGTGCTAATTTGCCTTTTCAAGGTCCCGTAATTACCAATGTAACGGTCGATAAAACTAACGCCACCACGGGAGAAATCACCGTTCGTTGGACTCGTCCCGTTTCTTTGGACAAAGTACAATTTAAAGGACCGTATCAATACCGTTTATTCAGAGCTCTGGGGCAAACGGGAACCACGGGTTTTACCCAAGTTTCACCCAACATTGATACCGATTTATCAGCGGGAAAATTGGATACATTATTTACCGATAAAGCCTTGAATACGTTGGATAATAGTTACCGTTATCGTTTGGTTCTCTATTATACCAATGCGTCTGGACTAACCCCTTTGGACACAACGGAAAGTGCCAGTAGCGTTCGTTTGGCGGCAACCGGTGAAGTGAAAACCGTGAATTTATCGTGGCAAGCCACCGTGCCGTGGAATAATCAAAATCAAGTTCATCGGGTTTACCGTGAGACCAAGCAAGGTTCGGGAATCTTTAATCGAATTGCCAATGTGCCAGTTACGGGTACGTTTAGCTTTACCGACACGGGTGCGGATTCTTTTCCTGCCGATGGGTTAGCGATTGCCAAAATGAACCCTGATTCATCGTATTGTTACAAAGTGGAAACTGTTGGCACCTACGGCGACCCTAAAATTAGACCAAGTTTACTGTTTAATTTCTCCCAGATTATTTGTGCAACACCCAAAACAGACTTGATTGTTTGTCCGCCCGTGGTATTAATTGATGCCTTGGATTGCAATGAATACAATAAAAATGAAAGCAGTTGTAACGAGATTTCTTTTGCCAATAAACTCACATGGTCATCACCCGATAAAAACAGTGCGGGGGAAGAATGTGATAAGGATATTGTCAAATACAGCGTTTTTTATGCCCCAAAACAGGACGGGGAGTTTACGAAAATTGGCGAGGTAAATCAGCCCCGACCACCCGCCACAACGTTTACGCATACCAAAAATGATTCATACCTTGGTTGTTATTACGTCACGGCAACCAATCGTTTTGGTTTGGAGAGTGCCAGAAGCAATGTGGTTTGTAAGGATAATTGTACAAGTTTCAGTTTACCAAATATTTTTACGCCCAACGGAGACGGCAAGAATGATACGTTCCAAGCCTTGAAATGTCCAAGATTTGTGCAAACCGTGATGATTACGGTCTATAATCGCAATGGACAAAAAGTGTTTGAATTCGCAGGACCAAAATTGGAATGGAATGGCAACGACAATGCTGGAAATCCATTGCCCGCAAGTTCATATTTTTACACTTGTGAAATAAAATTCCTGACCTTAGACCCCAATAGTGCAACCCAAAGTTTGAAAGGATGGGTCGAATTGGTAAGGTAAA
>JAYUIP010000431.1:0-2228 GCA_043765945.1 Arcicella sp. | reverse complement strand
GTTCGGCATACATTTCATAACCTACGAATGCTCCGATTTCTAAGAATTCAGTATTGTCATCAATAAGATAATCAATTCTTTCTCGGGCAACTAATTTACCCCTTTCGTGTTGTTTTTGAATGTTTTTGAGTCCCCCGCCCAATTTGATGGTTTCTAAACGTAGCTTTCTTTGTGCCAAAAGGCTTTGGTGGGCGGTTTGATTTTGGTTAATCATAAGTTTTGTTAAAGATTGTTGTGAATTTTCGCAAGATAAGTTTTTTTGGGAAATGTATTTGAGTTTGGGTGAATTTTCGTTTAAGTTTAAATCATTATGGCATGAATTAAGTGTATTTACATTATTTTTCAAGCTTTTATTTATGGATAAAATCTCATCATCCGTAGTCTAATTCTTGCAATTTTCACGAACATTCGTCTGTAAAAGTCTGTTATAGCTACATGAAAACAGAACAAATAATACTTACCGACCAAGAGATTGACCGTGTTGTTGAAATGGCATGGGAAGACCGAACTCCTTTCGATGCCATCACCGCCCAATTTGGCTTGAAAGAACAAGCAGTTATTGAAGTGATGCGTAAAGAAATGAAGCCGTCTTCTTTCCGTATGTGGCGTGAACGTGTGCAAGGTCGGGCGACAAAACATCGGGCAAAAAGTGTTGTGGATGATGCACGTTTTAAATGTACATTACAAAAGAAAATTTCGTTAAATAAGATTTCCAAGCGAAAATAAAGAGTTCTACGGAATAAAATTTTGGATTACTTATTTTCATTTTCATGCAATTATTTCGTTCTGACGAAATATTCTACTATTTTTTGTCAAAAATGACCGCTTAATAAAAATAATATTCTCCCATATCGCATTTCTGTAAAATTTCTTAGAATATTTCAAAGAAAGTATTTAGCTTTGTTGTATATTCCTATCCCACCATTTAGTACCAATCATAAAAACGTATTATTTTATAAAATTATCAACTATGTAGCATAGTAAAACCACGACTATTTTGTCTATGTTATCTATGATTTCTATGTGGTTGCAAAAATTCTAAACATTCAAAAAAATGAGTATCAAATTGGATCAAATTGACCATAAAGTATTAGAGATTTTACAGCAAAATGCAAAGATTACTAATGCCCAATTATCAAAAGAAATAGGTCTATCACCCGCTCCAACTTTGGAGAGGGTTAAAAAATTAGAATTGGCAGGAATTATTGAGAGTTATCACGCACAATTAAACCGTGATAAAGTAGGTTTGGGAGTAACAACTTTCGTAACGATTACACTTACGGGACATAAAAAACAAGTAACTGAATCATTCGTTTCACAAGTGAATTTAATTCCAGAAGTAATTGAGTGTCACCACGTTACGGGTTCAGGAGATTTTCTTTTGAAGATAATTGCCAAAGATATTTCGTCTTATCAGAAATTAATGTTGGAGAAAATTAACGAAATAGAAGAGGTTGCAGGAACGCAGACTATGG
Organism: Arcicella sp.; assembly: GCA_043765945.1. GTDB lineage: Bacteria > Bacteroidota > Bacteroidia > Cytophagales > Spirosomataceae > Arcicella. The sequence continues at coordinate 753 of JAYUIP010000431.1, read as the reverse complement.
TTATTCTTTCTACTTTTAAGGAGAGTAAAGTTTTGCCAATTCCTTGATACGTTGTCATTGCGAGTGCAACGAAGCAATCTTTTAGCTTACGAGGAGAGGCTTTTAAACACTTTTGCATTAATCCAAAAGATTGTTTCATACAAATTCATAGACTTTTGCATCAATCCAAAAGATTGCTTCGCTACACTCGCAATGACAAACTCATAGACTCTTGCATCAATCTAACAGATTGCTTCGCTACGCTCGCAATGACAAACTCTACTCGCAATGACAAGTACAACTTACCTACTCTTCCACCAAAATATTAAAACTAAAATCCAGCGGGTCAAACGCTTCGGCTACTTGATTTAAAAACTTTGGATTATTGAGGTAAAAGTTTAAAAAATTCTCGGCTCTTTCCTGTGGTACGCCATTTGGAAAGAGTTTTTGCTTTACACCTAACAACTGATTTACTTCCGTCTCTTGATTCCGTTCTTCGGCTTTTTTCAGCCGTTTTTCAAGGTTTTCCAAAGCATTTAGAACCTTCTGTTGCTCACCTTTCACGGCTCCTTCCAAAGTTTTATCAACCTTGATAGCTTTCTCCACAATCTTGTCAAAAATAGTTGTAAACTCTTGACTTTCAGTGGTTAAACTCAATGAATTTTGAGAATTGCGTTCTACAAAATTCTTTTTTAAGGTAATTTCATCCAAGAATAAATCATTGGCAGAAAGTCCTAATTTCTCAATTCTTTTGGCGGTTGATTTGTTGATAAT
>JAYUIP010000430.1:0-6398 GCA_043765945.1 Arcicella sp. | reverse complement strand
GTTAGATTTAGAGACAAATCATATTTTGGAGAAATTAATTATTTTACTTATTAAAAAGGGAAAAACCATAATCATTACTTCCCATATTTTAGGGATTTTGCATGAGGTTTGTGATAAAATACATTGGTTGAAGGATGGTAGAATTGAGAGGAGTTTTATGCAAAATGAATTTCAAGATATTGAAAATCAGTTATTTAAAGAATCAAAAGTTGATGAAGTTCTGTTAAGATTGCTTTAAACAAGAATTGCCAACTTTTAAAAGTTGGCAATTCTATGCTATTTAATTAAAACTTTGAAACAATCAAGAAATTGACTTCAAAAAAATACGGAATTATATACCTAAAAATGCAAATCCGCTGAGGGAGTAAAACCCGCTGTCAGGGGTCTGAGTCCGAAACCTTGACGAAGGTTTTCACATCGTTCGCAGTTGATTAAATAGGGTAAATTTCAATTTTCGCATTTTTAAGTACATAGTTCTAAAAATAAGTTATTTTTTGACGATTATTGTTGTTGGAGTATAAATTCCAAAAGTAATTGCACCGAGTAATCCATCTATAAATGTATGGGTAACGGTCAAATCATAATCAGAGGCACCACCTGCCATTGCTTTTGCATCAGCTTGTTCAAGTGGAGCAAGCCCTTGAATAAGATAGTGATTCTTTTTTCTAACTTCTACACCTGTCTGCGAACCTTTACCGACCACGGCAGTGTATGTAAAACAGGAAGTCATGGTGAATGATAGTGCAATAAATGTTAAAGTTGTTAGTGCTATTTTTTTCATTGTTATTATAAGTATTTTAACACCTACTCATCTGGCTTTTCGGAAACGCCCCGTTTAATTGGTTGCTGGACTCCAACAATATTGGTTGTAAATTTAGCTCAATTTCAAAATATTTAGATTAAAATAACTTTTTATTTTAATCTAAAATTATCAAATGGTTTTAACTTAATTTTCTATCAATTTCAAACCCCTCCAAATAATCAGAAACCCGCTTCACAAATTGACCACCTAATGAACCATCCACAACACGATGGTCATACGAATGAGAGATAAACATTTTCTGACGAATTCCTAATAAATCTCCTTGTGGCGTTTCAATCACAGCAGGTTTTTTCTGAATTGCTCCAAATGCCATAATTGCTACTTGCGGTTGCATGATGATGGGCGTTCCCATGATGTTTCCGAACGTTCCGATATTCGAGAAAGAGTACGTTCCGCCCTCCAAATCTTCGGGTTTTAATTTATTTTCTCTGGCACGTTTTGATAACTCATTAATTTTTTTGGTTAGTCCCAAAAGATTATATTGGTCAGCGTTGTGAATTACTGGAACAATCAAATTACCATTCGGTAAAGCAACTGCCATTCCAATATTGATTTTTGATTTTACGATAATTTTATCACCATCCACTGAGGCATTTATTTGAGGAAAATCTTTTATCGCTTTCACAATTGCCTCAACCAAAATGGGCGTATAGGTAATATTTTCGCCGTACTGTTTTTTGAAAGAATCTTTGATATTATTTCTCCAGATCGCCACGTTGGTCAAGTCAGTTTCCACAAAAGAAGTAACGTGAGGAGCAACTCTGACCGATTCAACCATCCTGTCGGCAATCATTCTCCGCATTCTGTCCATCTGAATTATTTCATCGTTTCCAGAAATTATTATTGGACTTGGTTTAGCTATTTGAATTGGAACTATTGGTTTTTCTACATTTCTACTTTCTAAAAATGCAAAAATATCATGCTTCGTTACTCTCCCCTCGGCTCCCGTTCCTTTAATTGATTCTAATTCAGAACTTGATATTTTTTCTTCTTTACAAATACTCAAAACCAAAGGGGAATAAAATCTTGAACCTTCTGAATTTGAAGTAGTTACAGCAGAAATTAGGTCTAAACTAATGCCAGTAAGAAGTTTTATTTCTTCAATTTCAATTGTTAGTTTTTCTGATATTTCAATGGATTTTGGTGAAATAATTGGCTCTTCTCCATTAGTCTGAATAATACAAATTGGCTTTCCAATCTCGGCAACATCACCTTCTTTTACAAGTATTTCAGTAAGTATTCCTGAGTGAGAGGAAGGCACTTCTGTATCAATTTTATCAGTAGCAACTTCCAATAAATATTCGTCGGCTTCTACCTTATCACCTACACTTTTGAGCCACTTCAAAATGGTGGCTTCCATAATACTTTCGCCCATTTTGGGCATTATCATTTCGATTAAAGACATATTTTTCTTAATAAATTCAGTATGTTGATGGTTGTTAAATGAATATTTTGTTCTCTGAAACCTCCCAAAGTTAGTTTTTTCGTAATAGTTTCTTTTTCTGTGGCAATCGCAATCCAAATTGTTCCAACGGGTTTGTCGGGCGTTCCTCCATTAGGTCCCGCAATGCCGCTGGTGGCTAATCCATAAGTCGTCCCTAAGAGTTTACGAACATGCTCTGACATTTCAATTACCGTTTGTTCTGAAACAGCTCCATAAGTAATTAGGGTTTCAGATTTTACGCCTAATTGATCAATTTTTACGGAATTAGCATAAGATAAAATCCCTCCCATAAAATAAGCCGAACTTCCAGAAACTTTGGTGAACAGGTGTCCTAAATATCCTCCCGTACAACTTTCAGCCACCGAAACAGTCTGATTGTTTTTGATTAAAAGTTTACCAACTGCTTCTTCTAATTCTTCACTACCATAGCCATAAACAAATTTGTTAATGGTTGGGAAAACCTTCTCAAATTGTTCCTCTACTTGTTTTTCGACTAATTCCAAATCTTCTCCAAATCCAGTTAATCGAAGTCTTACACTTCCCATCGAGGGCAAATAGGCCAATTTTATGTTTGAAGGAAGCGAATCTTCCCAAACATCAATCATTTCAGCCAATGTAGATTCTCCAATGCCGATTGTTCTAATAACTTTATGGAAAATGACAGGAGTTTTGAAATATTTTTGTAATTCGGGTAAAATAGAAAGAGTCATTAACCCTTTCATTTCGTAGGGAACTCCAGGCATTGAAATATAAATCACGCCTTCAAAATCAAACCACATTCCAGGGGCAGTTCCCATGGTATTTTGAATATAGGTGGCATTCGAGGGTAATTGATATTGGCTTTTGTTGGTTTCAGAAAGAATAAAGTTCCTTTTTTGAAAGTAAGCCTCAACGTCAATTTGTGCTTGTGGATGGTTAATTAGATTAGAATTGAAATACTTGCAAAAAGTTTTCTTGGTAATATCATCCTTTGTTGGTCCTAATCCTCCAGTAACAATTACCAAATTTGCTCTTTTAGAAGATTCTGTAAAAATTTCTAAAATTGCCTCTTCTGTATCTCCAACCGATGATTTCCGAACTGTTTTTATGCCAATTTTGTCTAATTCTGCACTAATCCATTGCGTGTTTGTATCCGTAATTTGTCCGTACAGAATTTCGTCTCCAATGGTAATTATCTCTGCTTTAATCATTTTTTGTAGTTTTGAGGTTTTATGTACGATTTCAACGATAACGCCTTTTTTGTTAATAAAAAGTTAATCCTTATGGCTATTTAAGTAATTTTACACAAAATTACACAATTTGAAACGTTTTTACGTTTTAAGGCAAATGACATTTTTGAAAATCTTTCGTCATAGTTTCATAACGATTAAAAATTACTAAAAAATGAGAAAATTACTTTTAGCGGGTGCCTTGATGATTTCAGTAAGTAGCTGTCAATCACAGAACTTTGGAAACATTTTAAAACAAGCCAACGATGTTTTGGGTGGCACAACGTCTGGACCATTATCAACCGAGGAAATTGGTCGTGGGTTGAAAGAAGCCTTAACCGTTGGCATTAAAAACAGTTCATCACAAGCGTCTGCCTTAGATGGATATTTAGGAAATCAAACGATTAAATTATTGTTTCCGCCTGAGGCTCAGAAGGTTGAACAAAAATTGCGTAGTATAGGATTGGGTAATGAATGCGATAAATTTATCACAGCCTTAAATCGTGGAGCTGAAAAAGCGGCTGAAAAAGCGGTTCCAGTTTTCGTGGATGCCATCACGCAAATGACCATTCAAGATGCTTTGGGGATTTTAAGAGGAGATAAAGATGCAGCAACCAATTATTTGAAAAGAACTTCCTCAGTAGCATTGGCAAACGCATTTGCCCCAATCATGCAAGATGCAATCAATTCAACGGGGGCAACAAAATTGTACGGTGATATTGCAAATACATATAACAAAATCCCTTTTCAACAAAAAATTAATCCTGACTTACAGCAATATGCTACACAAAAAGCAATTGATGGATTATTTTTATTGGTAGCCCAAGAAGAGCAAAAAATTCGTGACAATCCAGCGGCGAGAGTTTCGGATTTATTAAAGCGGGTTTTTGGAGCGAAATAGGTTTTCAATGTTTGATTTTCGTTGTTCGATGTTTGGAAAACTTACATCGAACAACAAAACCGAACATCGGAACTATAAATACAACCACTTCTTATACATAGCTACTTGCTCCTTCGATTGACTCTCCATAGGCTCTAAAACCAAATTCTTTGTTGTATTTCTTTGTAAAGTAACATTGTACTTTTTCTCTAAACCATCTCTTCTAACTTTTACCTCAATTACATCACCAGTTTTCTTTGAAGAAACTAATTTTGCAATATCATCGGGTCTTGTGCCATCAATTTGCAAAATTTCATCTCCCACGTTTAATCCATCATTATAGGCAGGTGAATCACATTGAACGCCTGTAATTCTTAATCCGCCACCTCTAAATTCTGCCCCTAAAAATGGGTCTGATTTATCAGCGTTTTTATCTTTTAATTGCAGTCCAACTGTCTCAAAATAGCTATTGTAAGGAATTGTCTCCGTTCCGAAAATGTATTTTTGGAAGAAATCTCCCATTGGTTTTCCTGCTATTAATTCAACTGTTTTTTGAAATTCTTCATCCGTAAATCCACGACCTTGTTTTTTGTAATATTCCTGATAAAGTCCTTTCATAACATCATCTAAATTCTTAGAACCTTTGGTTTCTTTGATAATGGCAAGGTTTAAAATTCCGCCTAAAACTGCCCCTTTGTCGTAATATGAAACTGTACTATTTCGTGAATTTTCATTTGGGCGATAGTATTTTATCCAAGCATCCCAACTTGATTCAGTGGCGGATTGCACTTTATTTCCTGGCTGATTTTCGATGGTATTGATCTCATTTCCGTAAGCCGTTAAATAATCTTCGGGAGTCATCATATTGGCTCTGCGGAGAATATAATTTTGATAAAAACTCGTGCAACCTTCTGAAAACCACAGCAAATGTGTGTAATTCTCATTTTCATAATCAAACGGTCCAAGAGCTTTTGGGCGAATTCTTTTTACATTCCAAAGATGAAAATATTCATGGGCAATCAAACTCATAAAACCTTGATAACGCTTTTCGTCGGCATAAGAAGACCTGGAAGTTTGGCAAGTCGTTGAGTTCAAATGTTCCAAACCTCCGCCTCCTTGATTCAGGTTATGAATCAAAAAAGTATAGTCTTTGCAAGGATGTTCACCCACAACGGTCATGGCAGTTTCACAAACTTTCTTGAAATCGGCAGTAACTTTGGCTTCATCCATTTTTGCTTCGCCATACATCGCAATTTTATGTGGAATACCTTTCAAATCAAATGAAAGCACTTTTTGCGTTCCAATTTCAATGGGTGAATCAATCAAAATATCTAAATTCTCGGCTTCATGAACATTATTTCCCAACGATTTTAATCCCGTAGAAATCGTATTCCAATCTTTATAAGGTTTAATTGAAATTGTTGAAGGAACTTGTCGCCATTCGTTTACATACATAAAAATGGTTGCAGGATTTAAGTAACCATGCGAATCATCAATGAATGAAGTCCTCACCGAAAGTTCATTGGCATACACTTTATACTTGACCGTTGCCTCATTTGATGCCGCCAAAAGTCGCACACGCCAAGTATTTTTATTAATTTTGTCAGACTTCAAATGAGAAGTTCCGCTCGTTACCGACACGCCCTCAACATTTTTTGCATATTCACGGATTAAGTAAGACCCAGGGGTCCAAACTGCCATTTTGAGGTCAATAAAGCCCTGTTGTTTTGTTTTGGCATCAAAATTGGATAACTTCATTACAACATCAAAGTAGTGGGTTTGAGGTTGTTCCATCGAAAGGAAATACTCAATTTTGGGTTGATTTGTGGAGGTTTGCCCCCATGTGAAATGGCTAAAAATCAGATAGATAGCGAAAAATGATATTTTTTTCATAATTTAATGTTTGTAATGAACGTTTTTGTTGAAACAATGATAGATTGAGTAAATGAGAGATTGATGGAATACTAATCGTTCAATCTTCTTAATCACAAATTTCTATTTTAACAAAACTAATATTCCCTTACTTGTTTAACAAATTTTTCT
>JAYUIP010000429.1:0-2239 GCA_043765945.1 Arcicella sp. | reverse complement strand
TCAAGGCTTGATATTCCGATAAAGCCTTCTCCCAACGGAAAGGTTCTTGTGAATTCTCAAACATTCTGATGGCTTGTTTGTGGTCATCAATTGCCAATGAATAGGCTTCACGAAGAACTACGAGGGCTTTTTTATGGTCTTTGCTTTTTTGTAAGCGTTCTACCGAAGTAAAAATAGCTTCATCAAAATTGCCTTTTTTGAGGTGTTGCAAACCACTACTACATGAAGTAATGATGGTGGCAATGATGATAATCAAAACTGTTTTTTCGAGGAAATTAATGTGCTTTTTCATGACGATTGATGGTTTAGTTTGATGTTTAAGGATTAGATAATTAGTGGATTGGATAAATAAAGAAAATACGTTTACTCAATAATTCTAATCAACTAATCCCTAATTCTACATCTAAGACATTTTCAACTTTCCCAGCCCCTAATTGTATTTTGTTAATGATTTGTTAAAGAATTTGTATAATTTCGGTTAGGAAAAATGTTGACCGTGCATTTTTGTCTGTGCGAAGTTTCGCAATCCAAATTCAGACTGGGTCGCATAGAGATAATAACACATAAAATATCCACCCTACCCATTTTTATAAAATCATAAAACAATGCAAAAACTATTATCCAACCTTCTGATTATCTCATTGATCATTGTTAATTGTTCATTGCTACACGCCCAAGACCCTTGGATTGTGAAAGCCGACAAGATTAATCCGAGCAATTATTATGGCGTAACCGTTGCCAATGGTATGATTGGCATTGTATCGTCGCCCGAACCTTTGAAGGTGAAAGACGTGGTGCTGAACGGTGCTTTTGATACCTACGGGCGTGGACGAGTTTCGAATATTCTCAAAACTTTTGAATTCGCCAACATGGATTTGGACGTGGATTCTCGCCGTTTGGGACGGGCTGAAATCAGCAATTATGAGCAATCGTTAGACATGAAAAATGCGATTTTGACCACTACTTTCGATTATCAGGATAAGGTTTCGGTTAAATATTCAGTAATGGCATTGCGGCATTTACCCTTCACTATGATGATTGATGTGGAGGTAAAAGCCAAGAAAGATTGCGAAATTACGCCTCACAGCGTAATGTCTGCCCCTGATATGTTGCGAGATGTCAAAAATTCTTACGCCCTCATTGACCGTCCGCACGCATTGATTCCTTTGATGACCTCGGTAGCAAAATCGCCAACGGGTAAGCACACGTTGGCAGCTTCTAACTCCTTCATTTTCAGCGAAGAACGGGGTAAAGAACCCCAATTAATCCACGAAGAATGGGATTACGGAATGCACCGTTTGAAGTTTACAAAAAAGATGATTGCGGGTGAAACGTATTCGTTTAGTATTGTGGGTTCAACAATTTCAACCGAACAAACACCCGACCCTCAAAACGAAGCGGAAAGATTAACAATTTATGCAGCTTTGGAAAAACACGACCGTTTATTGAATCGTCATAAGGCAGATTGGGCAAAACTTTGGACTTCTGATATTAAAATCGAAGGCGACCCAGAAGCACAACGAGCCGCACATTTTGCGATGTATCATTTGTATTCATTTTGTCGTGAAGGGCAGGCGTACAGTCTTTCACCGATGGGACTTTCGGGTTTGGGATATAATGGACACGTGTTTTGGGATACCGAAATTTGGATGTATCCTGTCATCTTGGTTTTGCATCCAGAAATGGCAAAATCGCTCTTGGAATATCGTTTTGAACGGATGGAATCTGCCCGTGCCAATGCAAAATCGCACGGATACAAAGGCGTAATGTTTCCGTGGGAGTCGGACGATAAAGGACAAGAAGCCACGCCAGTTTGGGCTTTAACGGGACCTTTTCAACATCATATTACGGGAGACGTTGGCTGGGCATTTTGGAAATATTATCAAGTAACGAAGGACAGAGAATGGCTCAGAACCCGTGGTTACCCGATGTTAAAAGAAGTTGCCGATTTTTGGGTAAGTCGTGCTGAGAAGGGGTCAGACGGAAAATATCACATTATCAATGTGGTTTGTGCGGATGAATGGGCAGAAAATGTGGATGATAATGCCTATACCAACGGTATGGCGAAAGAGGTTTTGGACTTTGCGATGGAGGCTGCCGAAGAATTGAAAATTATTCCGAATCCTAAGTGGGAGGAAGTGATGAATGGTTTAGTGATTTTGAGAAATGCCGATGGCGTTACGAAGGAACACGCCACCTATAATGGTGAAATTATCAAACAAGCCGATGTCAATTTATT
>JAYUIP010000428.1:0-2240 GCA_043765945.1 Arcicella sp. | reverse complement strand
AAAATGAGGTAAAAAAATACATTGAACCGCTTCGGAAAGAACATTTCAAGGCGGTTCATTTTTGTTATGCCTATCGGATTGGAATTGATAAGAACACTTTCAGAATCAATGACGATGGTGAACCTTCGGGTTCGGCGGGTCGCCCGATTTTGAACGTACTTTTGTCCAAAGAAATTACTAATATTTTGGTGATTGTCGTTCGTTATTGGGGCGGTACATTATTGGGCGTTCCAGGCTTAATCAATGCTTATAAATCCGCTACTGAGGAGGCATTGATAGAAGCTGAAATTATCGAAAAAACGGTTAATGACGTTTATAAAATCACTTTCGCTTATGTTCAGATGAATGATATTATGAAAGTTGTGAAGGATTTTGATTTAAAGATTAGGAATCAACAGTTTGATAATCAGTGTATTATGGAAATAGAATTTAGGCAAAATATTGCTTCGCAGGTCGTTGGGAGATTTGAGAAAATTGAGGTTGAGTTTTTGCGAACTGTCTGAGAATATACGATAATTTTGGTCGTAGGTTTAGCGAAGGGTTCCTACAACCAAAATTCTCGTTTCCTCTCAATTCCCTTGAATCGTCAAAACCTTAGTGGCTTGTTTATTGATTATTCCACGCAAATCCAAACTTTTAGCGGCTCCGTTTACGTTGAGCGTTACGGTATGTCCTGGGGCTATTTGTACGGGTTCGGTAGCGAGCGGTATATGTCCACACGACCATGTGGCGGCAGTTCCCCAGTTACCTGTCGCCTGTGAAGTGTCTAAAGCACAGGAACAACCAGGATCAGTATTCAAAGCATCACCTGTGATAGTCCAACCTTTTCCACCACTGCTAATTGGGGTAGAGAGTATGGTTCTTACGGCTGTTGCACAATATCTTAAAGGTGAAGTGTTTCCTAAATTTTTATTGGTATAACCCGCAGTATTCCAAGCGGTTAAAGTAGCATCATAGTTAGATACATTTATGCATGAATTATTGAAAATTTCAGTCATATTAGTTGTATTAATAATGTTCCAAGAGCCAATATTTTGATTAAAAACACTTGCTCTGTTAAACATACCTCCCATATCGGTTACTACAGTGGTATTCCATGAACCAATATTTTGGTTGAAGGCACTGGCTTCATAAAACATATAACTCATATTAATTACCGATGCTGTATTCCATAATCCAATATTTTGGTTGAAAGCACTGGCTCTACCAAACATACCACTCATATTAGTTACCGATGCAGTATTCCATAAACTAATGTTTTGATTGAAAGCACTGGCATTGTAAAACATATTATTCATATCTGTTACAACTGCGGTATTCCATGAACCAATATTTTGATTGAAAGCACTGGCATAAAAAACATAACATTCATATTTGTTACTGCTGTGGTATTCCAAGAACCAATATTTTGATTGAAAGCAATGGCTCCTGTAAACATGGAACTCATATCTGTTACTGCCGCTGTATTCCATGAGCCAATATTTTGGTTGAAAGCATAGGCATAGAAAAACATAGCACTCATATCTTTTATAGTTGCTGTATTCCATGAATTAATATTTGTAGGTCCATTTAATATACTACACCCATAAAACATAAGACTCATCTTGGTTACACCTGCAAGATTTGGTATGTCTGTGGCTGTTATATTCAAGTTATTACAGTCAAAAAAAGCATTTTCCATTGATGTCCATGCTACGCCGCCCCATTCTTTTACATCAGTTAATCGGCTCTTGTCAGTATTGATAGTGAATGCTCGAAAATTAGTGGGTTGTATGCTCAAATCAATCGTTGCTCCTGACGGCAAGCCTGTAATAATAGCTCCACTGCCACTAAATGACCCAGAACCAGTAGCTCCTGCACCGCCTACCTGTTGCCAAGTGTAATTGACTGTTCCTGTTGTAGTTACGCCAAAACTGATTTGGTTCGTGCCAGAGCCTGTCTTTGTTAAATCCCAACGAGTAGTAAAGTCATTGGGAGCCATTGCAGTTGCTCTCTGAGTTGTAGAAGAATAGTGTTTTGTTCGTCAAGAGCAATGCTCTCCTTAGTTGATTCATTGCCAGTAGCAGGGTTTTCATCACCCAAGCCAGTCACAGCAGTCACACCCGTTGCAGGCGTAAAGATTTCGGCGATTGTTCCTCCATGAGTGATAGAATATTGGGCGGTTATTTTAAGCGAACTCAAAATAAGGATTAAGGTAAAGAATAGTATTTTGTTCATGAGATTGTGGTTTATTTTTATAT
>JAYUIP010000427.1:0-2242 GCA_043765945.1 Arcicella sp. | reverse complement strand
GTCAATAAATTATGTCAATGCAATTTACAGATTGCTCTAACATAACGCAAAAAATATTCCTTAAAGTTTTCTTTTAGCTTCTCAATGTTGAAATAACATCTCTTATCATCACCTCACAAATTCCCAATATACCCATCCAAATAATTTCCCCGATTTTGTAACCATGTTTTCAAGGAATTTATATCGTTTTTGAAGACTGTTCCGCCACGTTTCCATTTTTGATAATCTCTATTTCTGGCATCCTCAATCATGAAGGAATAATCACTAATGAAGGTGATTAAGTCGTTAAATTTATTCTTCCTGAAATCAATCCACCGTGATTTCAATAGCGTTTTTACTTTTGGGTCTTTCAGAAAAGGAGAAAAAAATCTTGTTCCCACCGAAGGTTGATTCCAAAAGAAAGGTCTATTCGATGGTCCAAAGTGCATGAAACTATTGAAATCTCCGTAACCAAAAGCCCAGTCAAAATCCCAAATTGGTCCCATCGAAAATTTGCCCATTTTAGTTTTGTGCATGAAGGTGCTTTTCGGGTGATTTATCTCTTCATTTCCCGTCAACATATTGACAATAAAGTAATTAACAATTGATTCTTCGTCAATATACTCTAAATAATTGTTGTTAGGAAAATTAGAACTCGTAACCAAATCTTCAAATTTTTCAAACTCATTTTTGATGGGTTGCAACTCAGACGGATTTACCAAATCAGGGAATTTTACAATGACGGGCAAGTTAGACTTCGTTGATTTGAATTGCCAAGTTTCATTAAAATACTGGTCAAATTCCAGTAACATTCCATCAGCCCCAACATTAACTCTATTTGACTCAACCTCAACCTGTTCCGTGAACATATAACAACCCAAATATTCCCCATTGAGGGTCAATTCGATAGGAATAATGTTATTGGTGAAAGGGATATTTAATAATTTTCCCGCTTTCATTGCAACGGCATTCAGCGTGTGTGTACCGTCTAAATAATTGGCTAAAAGCACCCAATCTTTCTCCGCCGACAATCCAAACAAAGAGGCTTTTGTATCTAATTTCAAGCGGTAAGGCTTTTTGGGCAATGTCCAAGTGGTATTACCTCTACCTCTAATTTGGGTAGTACCTTTGTAATCACTATAAATTTTCTTACCGTCGATGGTAATATTCGCTTTGATGTAAGTCTCTTTTGAGGTTATTCTTTCTCCGCCAATTGTGGAAATATTGATTTGTGGAAAATCATTTTGCCAATTTATATTAACCGTAAATTGTTTCTTAAAACCTTTTGAGGAGGTCAGAGAATAAACAATACTCTGTTTTAAATCAATCGTATTTTTACCACTTATTTGACTTTTCCCATCAATCTCTATCGCTTGTGCATTGGTCGTAAATGTTGGAATCACGTTGACAGAAAACACGCTCAGATTACCCGAAATTATATTATCTTTTATATTAAAGACAACATCTGCATTCAATTGAGGGTTATTTTTCTTTTCGAGAATAAATGAATTTAAGACTAATTCTTTGTCTTCAAATTCATCAAAAACAACTTCATATTTAATCAGATTCCCACTTTTTGACTTTAAAATCAAACTTGTTCCATTTGCAATATCAGCCTTAGCAGCGGAATTATCAATCTTCAAATTATTGATATAAACGCCTTCACCTACGAAAGTACAGGAAACGTAAACCTGTTTCAATTGAACGCCTTGTGGAATGGTAAAGGTGATTCTATTGTCCGTAATTACGCCAATCAAATCAGTATTCAAAACAAAATTATTCTTCTGAGCCTCTATTTTTAAAGAAGAAATCACATACTTTTCTTCTGGTTCTTCAATAGTTTTACATCCCCCAATTCCCCAAATTATTAATAGGAAAATTTGAAGAATATAATATCTATTTTTTTGAGAATGACGCATTTTTATAATGAGTTTTGGGCAATTTTAAACCACTAATTTATCAATGAAATCAAAAGAATAAACAAACACTACTTTTACAAAGATAAAAACAACTCAATTATAATCTAACCGTTATTATTCGTTAGGATTATATTCTGATTTTTCAATATCCCTCAAATTCTTTCCGTAAAATTACCACTCAAAATATCTCAATCTATCCTAATATAAAACTATTCCGCTAAAATGTTATATCCTTTCATGCTAAATTATTATACAATATTTCCAATCTTTCTCGTCAGCAAATATTGCTTAATTTCTTCCAAAATTAAAGGGTCATCAATCGTGGATGGAACGGTAAAATTTTC
>JAYUIP010000426.1:0-2243 GCA_043765945.1 Arcicella sp. | reverse complement strand
AGAAGGTATTAGAAGGATGTAAAAAATAATTGTTGAAGTTTGGATTGTTGAGTTGTTGAGAATATGACAATTCAAACTTCAACAATTAGCTACTGCGGAAGGCTTTTCACACTCACAACTCCCGTAACTTTCCGAATCGTATAATCCGTAAAATCTTGGTTAGAATCCATGCCCATACCATGCAACACTTGGTCGGGGGTTTTAATATCAACTTGTTTATCGGTGTAAATTTTCTTGGTGTCAGGACTCCAAAATAACTCAGGCGTTTCCAAAATTTCGTGTTTCACTTGGTTATCTATTTGTACCCTTCCCATAATTCTATAAAGGTTTTTAGCCCGAATAAATCTGGCGGAATCTCCTCTTAATTTTGTCGTATTATTCCCAAATTTATCAAAAAAGAACACTCGAATTTCTTTCGGAAAAATCTTATCTTCCGAAGCCATCGTTAATTGCACATCGGTTGTCATTCTAACCACTAATTTTGCCGAATCAGAATAGGTCATATTAATGCCATAAACCTCTGATATCGGACCTTTATATTCCTCTTTTTTGATAACTTTTTTGTCATCTTCACACGAGATTAAGAGGCAAAAGACATTGGGTAGTATGCAATAGGCTATCATTTTTCTTAGTGACACATAGCAACAAAAGTGGTCTGCGAAAACACAGACCACCTCACTCCAAAATATATTCAAATATCTAATTATCAACATCTTATCTACGAATAACTTCTACTTATTGAAACTAATTTGGACTAAGGTTTATTATAATTCTAACCACTATTTTCTAACCTCAACTCCTACACTAACTAATCAATCTTAGCCTTACGGAACCAGTAAAAATCTCCCAATGAAAACCCAACTACAATTTTGTTATAAACCTCTTCAATTCCTGTCGTTTCAAACGTTCCTCTTTTGCCTCTCACATACGCCACGTTGATATACGAAATTGTTCTCAAAGGAAACGAAGCACCCACTGAGAAACTCATATCCGTAGCTTGATTTCTTCCATTGATTGAATAAGGAGAAGTTGTATAATTAACCCCAGCACGGTACATCACATGATTGAAATATCCATTTATGGCATCAAATTTAGGAATATATTCTGCTCCCAAAGCAACGGTTGAAGCATTTTTTAAGTTCTCATTTGACCCACCAAGATTCTGAAAACCAGACCATTGCGTTAATGAATAATCAAGGGAAACTAATAATTTCGCAGGTTTTTCAAGGCTTATTCCAAATCTGTAAGTAGCTGGTAATAAGGCATTTCCAGTAACTTGTTTTAAAGTATCAGCGTTGATTTGTTGTCCACCAGCACTATTAATGGTAAATCTCTTCAACGACTTTGCTCCAATATTCTGTCCAAAATCTGCCGTTACTCCAAGATTTAAAAAATAGTCTTTATTCAATTTTGGTTTCCAAGCCCAACCTAATTTAAAATTCAATCCAGAGTAATTTACACGGTCAGCCAATGTCACTTCATAATTCTGGGAATCACTAAAATTTTGCGTTGTCACATCACGATTAATTACGCCAAAAAGATAAGAAGTTTCCAAACCAACATACATATCTTTAAAAATTCTAACGCCATTTGCAACAACCGCCTTGTTCAATCCTCCCTCACCTTTATACGAATATCTTATGCTATCTGTCCCTATAATACTCAATTTTTGGGAAGTAGATGTTTGATAATTAACCGTGCTAACAGGAGCTAAACCAAGCACCAAAGTCCATCTTGGCGATGCTGGTAATGCCAACATAATAGGATTCAAAGAACCATCAAATGTATTAGAAAGTTGTCTGTCGTTCTGCATCATTTTCCCTTCCATATTCACGCCCATTTCAAAAACCGTGTAACGATTTCGAGCCAATAAAGCAGGGTTCAAGGTATTTATATAAATACCATTTGAGTTCGCCACGCCCAAACCGCCCATAGATGACTGTACCGCCGTACCGCCCGTGTAAACTTCACCAATTCCCAAATAAGAAAATGGTGAATTAGTTTGCTGTGCGTTAGTTTTGGGGATAAATAATAGGCAGTTTGCAGTGAATAGAAAACTATATGCGACTATTTTTAACATCTTTTTTGAAGAAAATGTACAACTATTTTTTGAAAAATTATGGTAATTTTTTATCTCTGTATTATTTGACATTATATTCTAAAATTCGGTTAAGTCCAATCAGCACTAATTCTGGGACAACAAAGTTCGGGTTTTTTATGCGGTTTGCAAAGTAAGTGGCATC
>JAYUIP010000425.1:0-19265 GCA_043765945.1 Arcicella sp. | reverse complement strand
ATCAACCAGATAAATACAATTTATCTGCCGTTGATTTAGATAGAATTAATAAGGTTTATGCCTACGTAATTGAACATTACACGCAAGATATTCACTTGGAAACCGCCGCTCATTTAACGAACATGACGGAGACGGCTTTTTGTAGATATTTCAAGAAAATTACCAAGAAAACTTTCTTAGATTTAGTGACAGAATTCAGAATAAAACACGCTTGTAACCTACTGAATTCCACTGATAAACAAGTGGCAGAAGTATGTTTTGAGAGTGGTTTTGGTAATATTTCGCACTTCAATAAACAGTTCAAAGTTGTGACGGGATATAGCCCTTTGAATTATAGGAAGATGTTTTTGGCTACGATTTGAGTTTAATTTACTCCACCGTCATCAAATAAGTATGGTCTTGCAATACTTGTTGCAAAAACTTCATATTATCCATATCTGTCTGAACGCCAATGACTTCCTTTACTTTTTGAGCGGCTTCCCAAACTAAAAGACTGTTATTTTCATCCCGTCCTTTTTTCAAAACTGCTCTGATGGTTACTACGTCACGGTCGGACAAAAGTGAGGCTTCTGGGAACATCGGAACGTAATCATCTTGAGTTTTTTCTTGTTTTAGTTGCTCTAAACTAACGGCTTGCTTTAACTTTACCACGGCTGTTCCTGCGGCAATATCGCCCACTCGTTGCCCTTTTCCATTAACTGCCGCCACAATTAAAGCTATCATCGACCCGAATATTCCTGTATCAACTAATCTGAACATCCACCGCATAATGTATGCCCCAAGCGTAGGTGGCGTGCCATCCAAAGCTAATACACGAATGTTCATGGCTCTTTTTCCGAGGCTTTGTCCGTTCATAAAAACTTCAAAAAGTAAATCATAAAGCATGACTGGCAACAGCATAAAAACAAAGAAAACAACCATTCCGATTTTATTATCGAACAAGGAACTTCCCATGCCCGAAGCCACGAGTGCAAAAACCAAAAACCAAGCAATAAAAATTACCCAATCAATAAAATGGGCTAAAATGCGGTCGCCAACGCTGGCAGGTGTAAACGAAAGAGCTACATTTTGGGTAGTTTGTATCTGAATTTGACTCATTGATACTGTGTTTTTATAAAAGTTTTGTATCTTTCCGAAAGATAAAATAGATAGCTGATTTTAACAAATATCAAAGTCAGTAAGCATTGGGTTATGACTCATGGCATGAGTCATAACCCAATGCTACTCAATGGATTCCGTGCTTAGTCAGGCCATGAGTAAAACTGATTAACCATACACCCAAAACCTCATGCGGGAAGCATTATTCAAAAAACAGAACATTGATAAATGGCAGATGTTTGAGCAAGACACGCTCACGTCTGACCCCGACGTGCTTTCTGAACGATTTATCCAATTAACTGACGACCTTTCTTATTCTCGGACATTCTACCCTGAATCGCCCACTACGAGTTATTTGAATGGATTAACGGGAAAATTCTTTAGAAAAATTTATGCTAATAAAAGAGAAAAAGCCAATCGTTTTGTCTTATTCTGGAAAGAAGAATTACCATTTCTTTTGTATAATCACCAAAAAGAATTGTTGTATTCCTTTATAATTTTCACGGTTGCAGCATTAATTGGGGCAGTTTCAGCGGCTTACGATGATTCATTTGCGAGATTGATTCTGGGTAGCGATTACGTGGACATGACCTTAGAAAACGTAGAAAAAGGCGACCCTTTGGCTGTTTATGGCAGTCAGGATGAACTGAATATGTTTTTTATGATTACGATTAACAACATTAAAGTTTCATTTCTTGTCTTTGTAATGGGGATTTTTGTTTCGATTGGTTCAGGATATTTTCTAATTACTAACGGAATTATGGTGGGTGTTTTTCAGTATTTTTGTTACAAACATGGATTCTTAGAAACATCTTTATTAACCATTTGGCTTCATGGAACCTTGGAAATTTCATCTATTGTCATTGCTGGTGCCGCAGGATTAGTGATGGGTAACAGCCTGATTTTCCCAAAGACTTTCACTCGCTTAGAATCCTTTAAAAAAGGGGCTAAACAAGGCTTAAAGATCATAATTGGCTTAGTTCCTTTGTTCATTACGGCAGGATTTATTGAGAGTTTCCTCACCCGCAGACACTTGGGATTATTACCCAGTTTGATGATAATTATTCCTTCGGGATTGTTCATTATTTGGTATTTTGTCATTTATCCAATATGTTTAAATAAAAAGGGAATTAGAGATTAGGGAATTAGGGATTAAGTTTCTTACAATAAATTGAGAGTTTGTTGTCTGATTTTTGATTGTGCACTCAACTAATCCCTAATTACCTAATCCCTAATCACCACAATTCCCCAATTCCTAACAAACAAACACTATTTAAATGAAAAAAGACACAATAATCTTGCAACAAGAACGTGATTTTGGCGATAAAATTAACGCCAGCTTTACCTTTGTTTCCCAAAATTTTAAGACTCTATTTTTATCCGTACTATACTTTGCAGGACCTCTAAGTTTGATTGGTGGAATTGCCAACGGGATTGTTCAAAGCAATAATTTAGATTTTGCTTCATCAGGCGTAGCCAAGCCAAGAGGAACGAGTACAAGCGAAATATTTGCTAATTCATTCGGGGATAGCATGGGTCATCTTTTCACGTTGAATTATTTAATTGCCATAACTTTCTTGATTTTAGCTTCTATTACAGTTGCCATAACGGTATTTTCTTTGATGATGGAATATCAAGAAAATCCAGAATCATTAACAATTGAGCGTGTTTGGGCGAGAATGCAAACGATTTTTATGCCCATTTTAGGTAGTTATGCCATTTCAATTCTTATTTTTATTGTAATTATAATTGCTTTCGCAGCCGTAATTGGGGCAATTATAACGGGCGTAGGTGGTGTTTTCACAGGATTTTTGTCAGTAATAATAGGCATTATCGGGCTTGTTGTAGTCTTGTATGTCTTTGTCACATTCTCCCTTAGCCCTGCCATCGTTGCGTATGAAGGCATTGGAGCTTGGGAAGCACTCGGCAAAGCAAAGTTTCTAATTAAAGATAAATGGTGGTCAACCTTTGGGTTAATTATGATTATTGGCATTATCAATTCCTTTGTTGCCATGATTTTTGGAGCCCCTGCAATGATTATTACCTTCATAAAAGTATTGAAAGTTGGTGGGGGCATTTCTGGAAATATCCCTTTGATTGTTACTACAGTAATTTCTAC
Organism: Arcicella sp.; assembly: GCA_043765945.1. Lineage (GTDB taxonomy): Bacteria > Bacteroidota > Bacteroidia > Cytophagales > Spirosomataceae > Arcicella. The sequence goes on along the minus strand of JAYUIP010000425.1, from coordinate 16,048 downwards.
GGTTGGGCAGGTGGTTGTATCTTCACTTACTTACGTGGCAATCAGTTTTCAGTATTTTAATTTAGTGGAAAAAAGGGAAGGAAACGGATTAAAAATGCTCATCGAAGGCATTGGACAGAAGAAATTGGATTTGAATGAAGAAGGAGAATATTAAATTAGATAATAGAGAACAGAGAATAGTGAATAGAAATAAGCCGTTAGCTTTTAAAGAAAAGTTGAATGTCTGCTTGTTCACTGTGATTTGTATGTTCATATTAGTATGTTTTTCAACTTTTGCAGATATAAAAAGATATCCGTCAAAATTGGAAACCTTCGCCCAAGATTCATCCAAAATCACCGTCAGAAAGCCCTTGGAAAGTAAAATGACGGCTTTAAGAAAATCAAAAGATTATCAATATACCCTTCAACAATCACAAGTTATTGACACTTGGTGGAAACGATTATTGAGGCGTTTTTTCAATTGGTTTAATAGCCTTTTCACGGGCGTAGGCAATCCGACTTTCTGGAAAACAGCAGCTTATGTTTTCATTGCGGGTGTAATTGTCTATGTAACTTTAAAGTTAATGGGCGTTGATCTTTCTGGATTATACCGAAAGAAAAACGAAAACGAAATTCCTTATGAAACGCTTGGTGAGAACATTCATGCTATTGATTTTGCTGACTCCATTGCCGAAGCCATTGCTCAAAAAGACTATCGTTTGGCAGTTCGATTATATTATTTGAAAGCCTTAAAAGAACTAACCGACCGTGAAATGATTGATTGGAGAGTCAATAAAACCAATCGTTCATACGTTTATGAACTAAATTCACCAACTTTGCGTCCTGATTTTGAACGTATTACGCTTCAATTTGAATACGCTTGGTACGGCGATTTTCCAGTAGATGAAACCCAATTTTTAAACATAAAAAATCAATTTTTAACATTCAGTAATTCCGTATCAGCGAACGGATAGCGAAAACTAACCCAATGAAATCATTAAGTATAACCCTTCTTGTTACGTTTTTAATCTGCCTAACTTTCTTTTCTTTTAAGTCAAATGTTCACATTGAAGACGATGAAGATTATGATACCCTCAACTTCCAATCCATGAATATTTCGGGCATAAAATTGGGAACAAATTATGGCGTTATTTTGGAAAAATTAGGTACTCCCGATTCTGTCAGAAAAGAGGAAACCCCTGATGCTCAGACTTCTAACCATTTTGAAATATATTTGTATGGTAAAGATGCCTTCTTCGTAGTGGATGAAAACGTGAGTGGTTTTGAATTAATAACATCCAAATATAACCTTCAAAATTTAGGCGGTTTAAAGGTTGGTGACCCAATGAATAAAGTCAAAAAACGTTTCCCAAAATCATATAAATTGCGTGATGTTGATAATACCGTTGATGATTGGGTAACAACCGTTAGCATACAGTTTGGCGTGAGTGATTCTTTCTTGGAAATCACCGTTCAAAACGATAAAATTGTGGGTTTAGCAACGGTTACAGACGATGGAACGGAGGAGTAATAACAAAATAGACGTGGCATATTAGACCACAGATTTTACTGATTTACACTGATTTTTTATTAAGTTTCATCCGTGTAAATCACTAAAATCCGATAAATCCGTGGTCTAACTTTTACTATTAACAATGAAACAACACCGACTTTACCTTCTCATCTTATTCAGTACCATTATTGGCTTTGTTTTATTTGAAATTTATAAACCAAAACCAACCGACTGGACTCCAACTTTTTCCAACAAGGATAAAATTCCTTATGGTTGTGAATTATTGTATAAAGTGCTTCCCGATGTTTTTCCAAATCAGAAAATCACAGATGAAAAAGTGCCTTTTTTTCTTAGGAAAGAGAACGTAAAACTTCCTGCAAAAAGCAATTATCTATACGTTTACCGATTCTTTCGAGCTGATTCTTTATCACTCATAAAACTGTTGGATTACGTTCGAAAAGGTAACTCCGTTTTCATTGCTTCCGAAATTTTTTTTGGGCTTGACGATACACTTAACTTTCAAACTTCCTACGTACAAGATTTAGCCTTGAATGATTCGGTAAGTATTAATTTTGTTAACCCAACCATCAGAAAATCAACTGATTATAAATATCAAAAGCAATCTGCCGATACTTATTTTGAGATAAATGATAAGATGAAAAATGAAAATTTTTATACAGTTTTAGGTAAAAATAGTAAAGGATTTCCTAATTTTATTCAAGTAAATTTTGGTAAAGGAACGTTCTTTTTAAACACCGTTCCAATGGCTTTTACTAACTTTTATATGATGAAAAACGACAATTCGGATTACGTTTTCAAAGCCCTCTCTTACTTACCTGAACAAGTCACTTTCTGGGACGAATACGTGAATGCAATGTCGATAGGAAAGACAGCAAAAAGTATCTCAAAATCTCGTGAAGCTAAGGGAGAAGAAAATGCAGAGGAATCACCATTTAAGTTCATTGTGAGTCAACCCGCCTTGAAATGGGCGTATCTTATTACACTTACTGCCTTGTTGATTTACTTGATTTTTGAAGGAAAACGTCGCCAAAGGATTATTCCAATTATGGAAACTCCACAAAATACATCACTGCAATTTGTTGAAACCATTGGCAGTCTTTATCATAATCAGAAAGACCATAAATCAATTGCGGAGAAGAAAATTACGCACTTGCTTGCATTTATACGCACGAAATTTTACTTGAAAACGACAGAAATTAATCAAGAATTCAAAAGCGATTTGAGTAATAAATCGGGTATTTCACCCCAAGAAATTACTGACCTTTTCGATTACATTTCTTTCGTTCAAAATAACGATTATATTACTGAAAATCAGTTGATTACGTTAAATGAACAAATAGAAAATTTTTATGGAAATTGTTAGACCACGGATAGAACAGATTTACATGGATTTTTTAAGAATTTTCTATTTATTAATTATTACCAGCATATTGAAATTCAACAATGTTTACTGACAAATTATTTTTAGTATAATTTTATCCGTATAAATCTGTTAAATCCGTACCATCCGTGGTCTAATTTTCTCTCACATATCTTATCAATTTAAAAATAATGGAATTTGAATCAAGAATTGACCTTAGCGAACTACACGAAGCCGTTACCAACATCAGAGCCGAAGTAGGTAAAATTATTATCGGACAACAAAACACCATTGACCTTCTTCTAACTGCCGTTTTTGCCGATGGTCATGTGCTTTTAGAAGGCGTTCCAGGCGTTGCTAAAACCTTGACAGCCAAGTTATTAGCAAAAACTATTTCTACAAACTTTAGCAGAATCCAATTCACACCCGACATGATGCCTTCGGATGTTTTGGGAACTGCCGTTTATAATCCAAAGACAACCGAATTTGATTTCAGAAAAGGTCCGATTTTCTCGAATATTGTGTTGATTGATGAGATAAATCGCTCACCAGCCAAAACCCAAGCAGCTTTGTTTGAGGTAATGGAAGAGCGTCAAATCACCAATTCTGGAACAACTTATCAAATATCATTTCCATTTTTGGTGATGGCAACGCAAAATCCAATTGAGCAAGAAGGAACTTATCGTTTGCCAGAAGCTCAATTAGACCGTTTTTTGTTTAAGATTGTAATTAAATATCCAACTTTTGAAGAGGAAATAAAGATACTCCAAGGCAATCACGAGCGTTCTGTCAGACAGGCAAATAATCCTGTGGCAATAGTGCAAGCGGTCATGAGTGCTGAACAATTGCAAAGCCTAAGAGCGAAAGTTAGATTAGTATTGGTTGAAGAGAAAATCTTGGAATATATTGCCAAAATTACGCACGAAACTCGTAATTCAAAATTCTTGTATTTAGGTGCATCTCCCCGTGCTTCAGTAGCTTTACTAAATGCCTCAAAAGCCCTCGCAGCCATTCGTGGACGTGATTTTGTCACACCCGAAGACGTTCAAGAATTGGCAAAACCCGTGCTTTGTCACCGCATAATTCTTACTCCCGAAAAAGAGATGGAAGGCTCAACGGCAGAAGATGTAATTGCCCAAATTTTGCAGAAAATTGAAGTGCCGAGATAGAGTCGCACAGACCAATTAGACCACAGATGATACGGATTTTGTTTTAAAATTTTATCTGTGTAAATCTGTTCAATCCGTACTATCTGTGGTCTAATTTATGGATTAATCAAAATCAATTCTTAAAATCAAAAGCAAACTCGGTTGCACCGTTTGCTTGAAAATATTCCAATCGTTCACGGGCTTCTTCAACGGTTGGAGTGTGACCTTCTTCAATTTTCCAAAGTACGGTTGAGGGCTTTCCAAATTTTTCAAACCATTTATTGCGGTCTTTCATTACCATCGTGTGAGCCGATTTATAGACGAATTCCATCAACTCCTCCGCTGATTCCCAAACCGACATATTTACGATTACTCTATCATCATCAAATGGTCGGAAATTGGTGGCGTTATTATCATCGCCTTTCAGTCGCCAAATAAATCCTTTGCTACTTTCTGCCAGTGCGTTAATTGTATCTAATTGAGCCACAAAATCTGCCATAATAGGGTCTTCCATGGTTTCTGGAATGATTCTGGAAATGTTTAATTGAGCTAAATGTTTTTTCATGCGTGGATTTATGTTTATTTCGTGAAGATATTACAAAATCGCTTAATCCCAAATCGTCATGACTGATATTCTTTTGCTCATTGGTTCAATCATTTGCCTTCTCGTAGGCTTAGCTGGGGCTGTTCTTCCCTTGCCAGGACCACCGTTAAGTTTGATCGGACTTTTTATGCTTCATTATTCAAAATACGCTCAATTTGATCGCTCAACACTTACTTTTTTTGTAGTGTTAACCATAGTTTTGAGCATATTTGATTATTACGCACCCATCTGGGGAACTAAGAAATTTGGCGGTACAAAATACGGTTCGTGGGGTTCAACAATTGGATTATTAATAGGCCTTTTCTTTACACCAATTGGAATGTTCTTGGGAGCTTTTCTTGGTGCTTTTATCGGAGAAATACTTGGTAAAACTGAACCTAAAATAGCTTTTAAAGCTGCCATTGGCTCTTTTATTGGTTTAGTTACAGGAATAGTTGGGAAAATAATTTTGTGCTTGGCAATGATAATTTTTGCAGGATTGGCAATTGGAGAATACTTAATGATAATGATGTAAAAAAAAGAGTGGTCTGCCAAAATTATTGACAGACCATTCTTTTTAGTTTAAACTTGACTAAACGCACGTCTAATTCGTTGTCTTAAAAGTGTAATTGGGGACATATTTTTCTTAGAACTTCTCCACCATAAATACCCAATAATTGCTGATAAAACATACGGAGCCATTAATAAATATAAAATTGCCGTATTCAAATTTGAAGCAATCTGACTTCTCCCGTCTGAAACAGTACTTTCAACCGTCATTCTACACATGGCACATTGAGCCATACTTACGGATGTGCTCAATAGAAGCAATATGATGGAAGCAAAAAATGTCTTTTTCATAATTTTAATTATAATATGGTGAAATCATCAAATAAACAACAACGCCCGTTACTGACACATACAACCACAACGGAAATGTCCACTTCACAATCTTCTTGTGTTCAGTAATTTGTCCACTCAAAGCATAATAAACGGCTCTGAGAACAAACCAAACCACTCCAATTGAAAGCACGATGTGCGATACTAATAGAACATAATAAATTGGTCTTAAAACTCCATCTCCGCCATAAGAAGTTGAAGGATTTGAAACGTGATACAGAATATACAAAACCAAAAATAAAGCCCCTTGAACAAATGATAAACTCATCATTCTGCGGTGCATGGTTATGTTTTTGTTTTTAATAAATATGAATCCAGCAATTAGTGTTATCGATGTTGTTGTGTTCAAAAAACCTATCACATGAGGCAAATTTTTCGTCCATACTCCTAAGTCAACCTTCGTTCTAATGCCAATTAATAATGCAACGGCTACTGGAATAACAATTGATAATACATTAACCAATCGTTCATTTTTATTGTTTTTTTCTACTGCTAATGAAGTCATCTTATTCTAACTTTTTGTATCGTAAATTTTTAATAAAACTCTAATTTCCAAGATTAATTTATCCACATCCTTCTTATCCGTTCCATCATAAAAACCCCGAATATGCCCTTCTTTATCTATTAATATTAACTTTTCGGAATGTATAAATGTTTCGTCTGGGGTCTTCACGGCTTTGTCGTACTCTATGGCATCTACTACTGGCACATAAAACCCTTTTACTGCCAATGGATAAATTTGCGTTTTTGTACCCGTCAAAAAATGCCATTTACCCGCTTTTGCATCGTACTCTTTTGCATATTTTCTCAATTCCTCGGGCGTATCGTGCGTGGGGTCAACGGAGAAGGATGCAATTTGTACTTCATCACTTTGGGGAAAGGTATCTTGCAAACGAGTTAATTGACTTGACATTTTTGGACAAATTGAACCACATCTCGTAAAGAAAAAGTCAGCCACGTAAATTTTCCCTTTCAATGATTCACCGTTGAATGGTTTATCATTTTCGTCCGTTAAATTCCATGCAGGAATAGTGTGAAAAACTGTATCTTGTTTGGGTTGATTCCACTTCGGATTTGGATTCTCACGCATCATCACATTGCCCGTTGTGGAATCAATCCGAGGAATGAAATAAGGCAATTCGTAATGGTTTTCACCAAAGCCTTTGAGATATAAAAAAATTAAAGCTGGAACAGCTAATGCAGTGATTAGGATTCCAGCTTTTATGATTTTTTGAGACATAATATTAATTGTTGTTATTAAAACAACGTTTTTTAAGAGAGTAATTCTTTGAAAATTAATGTATCAGACAAATTAATCCCCAATTCCTACCTATCTATGTGCTCCTCCTTCAAGAAGTAAAGCTAATAATAACCATGCAATCGTAATAACAGGAAATAAAACTGCCCATATTAGTACTTTAACTTCATGTTTTAAGTGCATAAATTCACCCACAATGAAGAATGCTTTAACAATAGTCATTGTTGAGAAAATTGCTACTCTAAAATGGTTGTTAGGCATTGTGAATGCAATCGCAAATTCAATTGCTGTTAGTACCAATAGAATCCAAAACGTTTTCCAGATTGCTGCCGTCTGTGCAGGAGCAATCACTTTTTGTTCAGTTACTTGTGCTTGTGAAGCCATTTTAATAAATATTTTTAATTAACAAAATCTTTTAAGTAGAACAGGTTTCTGACCTGCTTTTCTATTTCTACGTGTTTGAAATCAGATTGAAACAGGTTGGAAACCTGTTCTACTTAAAATTAAACCAAGTAGAAAAAAGTAAATACGAATACCCAAACTAAATCTACAAAGTGCCAATAAAGACCCACTTTTTCAACCATTTCATAATGTCCACGACGTTCATAAAGTCCTGTTGCGGCATTAAAAAAAATTAAGATGTTCAAAACTACACCCGAAAATACGTGCGTTCCGTGAAATCCTGTAATGAAGAAAAACAAATCTGCGAAGGCAGGAGGTCCATAGGGATTTCGTACTAAATTTGCTCCATCTATAGAGTTTCCAGCAGCATCTTTTGCTGCCAAAGCCAATTCTGGTCCGTGAATAAAGTGTGACCATTCCCAAGCCTGAGAACCCAAGAAAGTAAAACCTCCTAAAATTGTCCACAACATCCATTTCTCCACATCAGCTCTGTCGCCACGATGTCCAGCTTCTACTGCCAAAACCATTGTTACAGAACTAAAAATTAAGATAAACGTCATAATTCCTACAAAAATCAATGGAGCATTAACGCCGTGCAAAAATGGCAATGCAGAGAATACTTTATCAGGAACGGGCCAATGCGTTGTTGAAAAATAAAATTTCTCAACGATACCGTCATAGGCATTATTACTGAAACGAATCATGCCGTAAGTTACCAACAAGGCTGAGAAAGTAAAAGTATCTGAAAGTAAAAAAAACCACATCATGAGTTTTCCATAACTTGCTTTCATTGGTTCTGAACCACCCGACCAAGTTAATCTTTCAGGGACGGCAGGAGCGTGTATTGCAGACATTTTTTAACGGTTTTGATTAATAATTGATAACAGAAATTATCTATTGAAATATAAAAATAAAAATAAATACAACCAAAGAAAATCTAAAAAGTGCCAATACGTAGCACATAACTGAATTCTAAGGAGATTCTTTGAGTTAGCGGTAAACTTAAAAGCTGAAATCAAAGAAACTAACAAAACCGCCAATCCAGAAATTACGTGTGCAGCATGAAGACCAATGAGGGCATAAAGCCACGAAGCTGCAACATCACTACCCGCAAAGTACAATTGATTTTTAATTAAATCAGAAAAGCCAATGACCTGAGTCGTTAAAAAAGCTAATCCGAATACAAAAGTAATAGATATTGCTATTTTTAAGGCATTGAAATTGTCTTTTTTTGCAGATTGTACCGCTAAAAACATAGAAATACTACTTACCAACAGTATCCCAGTAGAATACCAGAAAATTTGCGGTAGTTCAAACTCATGCCAACGTCCTTCTGCCTTCCGTACCAAATATCCTGATGTCCAACCCGCAAACATCATTAAGATTGCTACGATAGTAAGCCAAAGCATGAATTTTTTGGGGTTCATCGACAGCGTTTCTTCTGGCTCGTCGAGGTTTATATTAGCTAAATGTTCTTGTGTCATTTTTTGTTATTGGTTAATTAGTTTTTTGTTATCGGTTAATTAATGAATTTATTGGCTAATAACCAATAACTATTAACTGATCACTAAACTTTGTCCATTAAGAAGGCAATCTGTACAATTGGTAAATAAATAAACGAGCCAAACATGAGCATAAGTGCTGCTTTATCCGTTGGTTTTGACATTAAATAAAACGTTTGAGATAAAAATAATACGCCACAAGTTACCGCAATAATTGCTGAGTTCATCCCTGTCATTCCTAATAAATGGGGAATAAAGCCACAGGGTACTAAAAATATCGCATAACTCATCATTGTTATTGCCGTCCGCAAGTCTTTTTGTCCATTATTAGGTAGCATTTTAAATCCTGCTCGTTGATAATCTTCATCCGCTACCCACGCAATTGCCCAAAAGTGTGGAAATTGCCAGAAAAATTGTATGGCAAATAAAATGCCTGGTTCTAAGCCAAAAGCATTTGTTGCAGCAACCCAACCAATCATGGGAGGAAAAGCTCCTGGAAATGCTCCTACGAATACAGAAATAGGTCCAACCCTTTTTAGTGGGGTGTAAACGAATCCGTACAGAAGAAACGACAGAACGCCTAATAAACCCGCTTTGTAGTTAAATTCTATAAAAAGGATGTAACTCGCTATCGTAAAAAGAATAATACAGAAAACTGACGCTTCGTACAGGCTCAATCTGCCCGTTGGTAGGGGGCGATTTTGCGTACGTTTCATCAGTTTATCCAATTCAATTTCCTTAATTTGATTGACGATATTGGCGGCTCCTGTAATGCAAAAACCCCCAATACTGATAAGAAATATTTTCCACCAATCAATTCTATCAACTGCCAATGAATATCCAAAAGCACCAGAAAATGCTACTAATGCTGAAAGCCTAAACTTCAATAATTCGTAGTATGCCTTTGTTTTTAAGGTGGTATTGATTGAAATGTTTTCGTTTGTTGTTAGCATTTTATGTTGTATTCTGTCTGAATGTGGGTTGCGAAACGTCGCACCGTATCAGATTAATGGATTTTTGGGATTTTACGTCAAACTTTAATCCAAAAAATCCACTAATCTGATACGGTACGACGTTTCGTAATCCACATTCAGACAATTTTCTGTACTACAATTTTCTTGAAATTCATCAATAATAAAATAACAAACTGTGTTCCAAGTGAAACAATTGCTAGGGTTAAATGAATAGGCTGAATGAAAGCAGGAACGCCAAAATACGCCATTACTGTTCCGCTCAAAATTTCAACTCCAACGATTAAAATCAAAACTTGCATAAACTTATAAATGATACCCTGTTGTTGAATATTCTTTCTCAATTGCCAAATTAAATAAATATGTAAACCTAAAATTAGTAACGAATAAGAACGATGAATATAGAAAGGCAAACCCATTTGTTCAATCCAAGTTTCACGATTGTAACCAAAAATTGGACTTGCAATTACTTTATCAATCGCTTCTCGTACCTGTGTACCCAAAAGTACTTGTGAAGTTGAAACGATTAAAACAAGAACTATTATTTTATTTAAGAAAGGCTTTTGCTCAATCTCTTCTGTCTTAATGACCTTCGACCATGCTCTTGCGATGGCGTATAACAGAACAAATACTACTAAAACCGCTAACATCATGTGCAGAGTAACAACACCAGGTTTCAAAAAAGAATCCACTACATACTTACCCAATGCTCCGTTTGCTCCAATTAAAATCAATCCCAAAAACGATAAGATTGTAATTATTTTATCTTTTTTCCAGTAACTAATTGAAGCAATAAACGTTGCAAAAACAATGATTCCAGTTAATGCTCCTAATAGACGATTTAAGTATTCAATCCATGTCTTAGTAACATTAAATTCCACTTCTCCGTGCAATTTTGCGGCATAAATTTGTTGATAATTTGCGGGTAGTTGACTCGCTTCGGTTGGGGGTATCAACATCCCAAAGCACTGAGGCCAATCAGGACAACCCATTCCTGAACCCGTACTACGCACTATTCCGCCCGCTAAAACTAACAGGTAAATAGATACAATAGTGGCGATGCCTAATTTTCTGAATAGCATTGTTTCTAACTTGTAAGCCCATCGGGCTTGAATTTGAATAACCGTTGGTACAACCTGCGGGATTTAAAGACATTTGCAACAACTTTTGAAGAATTGAACATACATCATAAATATAATTGTGTGAATTTGAAGTAGTTATTTAACCCTTTGAGGGTTGTTATACTCATATTTTACTACTCTGTAGGTTGCACCTACGTTTATTCACATTTGAGTCCTTTGAACTATTTTACAACGGTATTTAATCCAAGCAATTCTTTAAATAATTAAACTTCAAAACCCCTTTAAACAAAATTGAGAATATACTAACCAGAATTCTTCTTAGTCAATATATTCTCAATTGTAGAGGCATTTATTTTTTAGTGATTGTAAGACGAATTCTGTGTATCTAACAATCCTTCAATTTCCTTTTCTTTCGCAATTTCCTCATTTTCTTCTGGGAAGTTCGACTCAAGTGTTGCTGAATATGGAACGTTCTGTGGGATAAAATCAGAGGTTGAGCCTGGCTTACTGTAATCATAAGGCCAACGGTAAACAGCTGGAATCTCTCCTACCCAGTTTCCATGTCCTGGCTCAATTGGCGTTGTCCACTCTAATGTGTTTGAACTCCAAGGATTTTGAGCTGCTCTCTTTCCTTTGAAGATTGAATATACGAAGTTAATAGCGAAAATAGCCTGTGCAGTGAAAGTTATAATTGCTGCAATTGAAATAAACATATTCATATCAACAAATGCTTCCATTCTACCGTTTCCAAGTGCAGTAAATGAATAATAACGTCTTGGGAAACCTGCTAAACCAACGTAATGCATTGGAAAAAATACTGCATACACACCCACAAACGTAAACCAGAAGTGAACATAACCTGCGGTTTTATTCATCATTCTACCAAACATCTTAGGGAACCAATGATAAACCCCAGCCATCAACCCAAAGAATGATGCTGCACCCATAACTAAGTGGAAGTGAGCTACTACGAAGTATGTATCATGCAAGTTGATATCAAGGGCAGAATTACCAAGAATAATACCTGTTAAACCACCTGAAATAAACAACGAAACTAAACCAATTGAGAACAACATTGCTGGGGTGAAAATGATATTTCCTCTCCAAAGTGTTGTGATAAAGTTAAATGCCTTCACCGCTGATGGCACTGCAATAATCAAAGTTAAAAACATGAATACTGACCCTAAGAATGGATTCATACCCGTTACGAACATGTGGTGAGCCCAAACGATAAAAGCAAGTAGGGTAATTCCCATCAACGAACCAATCATTGCACGGTATCCAAAGATTGGTTTACGTGCGTTGGTCGCAATTACTTCAGAGGTGATTCCCAAAGCTGGCAGTAACACAATGTAAACCTCTGGATGTCCTAAGAACCAGAATAGATGCTGATAAAGAATTGCTGAACCACCGATATTTGGCAATGCTTCCCCTCCAATGTAAATTTCAGATAGATAGAAAGACGTTCCAAAACTACGGTCAAAAATCAGTAATAATGCTGCCGATAATAATACTGGAAATGATAATAAACCTAAGATTGCTGTAAAGAAAAACGCCCAGATTGTCAATGGTAGTTTGGTGAACGACATTCCACGTGTACGCAAGTTGATGATTGTACAGATGTAATTGATCCCTCCCATCAATTGGGAAACAATGAATAGTGCCATACTTGACAACCATAATGTCATACCTAAACCAGAACCTGGCATTGCTTGTGGTAATGCACTCAATGGAGGATAGATTACCCAACCACCCGATGCAGGACCAGTTTCAATGAACAAGGAGGCAAACATAATAACAGATGCCGCAAAGAAGAACCAGTATGAAAGCATATTGATAAATCCAGAAGCCATGTCTCTTGCACCAATTTGCAATGGAATCAGGAAGTTTGAAAATGTTCCAGAAAGACCTGCCGTTAATACAAAGAATACCATGATGGTTCCGTGCATCGTTACGAGTGCTAAATAAAACTCTTTTTCTAATTTTCCTTCTACAATCCACTGACCCAAAATTGGTTTTAACCAAGTTAAATCCATGTTAGGGAAACCTAATTGTAAACGAAAAATGATTGACATAGCACCTCCGAAAAATGCCCAGATGATACCAGAAATTAGGTATTGTTTTGCAATAGTCTTGTGGTCTTCTGAAAAGATATACTTTTGCACGAAGCCCAACTCGTGATGCTCATGCTCATCGTGTGTGTGTGCGTGAGTATCAATTGCGTGTAGTGTCTCAGTTGCCATAATTTATATTAATTTATTCTTTGTTGAATAGCTAAATTTTATCTTAGTGAAGTTACTGCTGCTGGTGTTGCACCATTTGCTTGCGTGCTATCAGATGCCGCAGGAGCCGCCACTTCAATATACTTTTGTGCTTTTGATTTTAATTTCTCTGGTACTTTTGCTAAGTAGTCAGGGTTCTGCGTCAAAAATGGTTTTTGAGTTTTACACCAAGCTGCATACTCTTCTGGCTCATCTACAAAAACCGTAATTGCCATACCAAAGTGTCCACGTCCACAAACTTCTGTACAATTCAGTTTGTAATTAAATTCTGAATTACCAGTAATATAACGCATCTCATCTGTCGACTTGTTTGGTACAAACCAAAACTTAGTTGGCATACCAGGGACAGCATCCATTTTCACACGGTGATATGGTAAATAAACCGAGTGCAAAACGTCTTGAGCATTAATTTTCAACAAAACTGGAACACCTTTTGGTAGGTGCATTTCGTTCGCAGTAAAATCATCAAAACTATGCTCATCCGTGAAATCCATACCAATTGAATTGATCTCATTAATTAGCTTATAATTATGGTTTCCTAATTTTTGATCATCATTTCCAGAGTAACGTACATACCACCCGAACTGGTGACCCGTTAATTCAATAACTACTGCGTTGTCTGGTGCTTGTCCCGTAATATCTCTCCAAGTTCTCCATCCTGAAAATACCAAAACCGCCATCACAACGGCTGGAATAACTGTCCAGATAATTTCTAACTTATGATTAACGGGATAAAAAGCTGCGATTCTTCCTTTCTTGTAACGATATAAAAATGGGAAAGTGAATAATAAAGCATTCGTGATAAAGAAAGCTAAAGTAATTACACCCATCGAAATCCAAAACATTCTATCTGTGATTAAACCATGGTCAGATGCTGCAACTGGCAACAAATCTGGCTTTGAATGCAAGAATGACCAAGTTGCTCCAATTGAACCTAATACTAAGAACACAAGGAACCCAATCGCATTCATATTATTTGCACTATCTACTGGTGAATCTGGATCTTGTTCTACACCTTTGATTCCTTTCGATAAAGCCATACTCTTGTTGACAATCATGATTGCCAAAGCTAAGAATACTACCGACAAAAGACCTATTAAATATGTCATTTTATTAGCTAATTTTTGGGTTATAAATTCTATTTTGTAAAACTACTTGATTGATACTGCAAGTAGCACTCTACCTACTATCACATAAAAAAATGTTCAATGGAAATGTTTGTAACTAAATACATTTTTTTAAAATTAAGTCGTAAGGTTATATTGCTTTTTTTACTTCTGACTTGTAATTCTTTCTAAATATCATGATGGAGTGCTTCCTCCAAGAACGGATGATTCTTCGCTATTAGTGACGCCTTTGTTAATTGCACTGAAACAACATAAACAAATGCCGAAGCAAACATTGCAACCATACCAAATTCCACTAAACCGTATCCTCCGTGCTTTCCAACTGTTCCAGGCATAATCATCTGGAAAAAATCCAAATAGTGACCTACGATGATAAAAACACAACAAATTTTTAAAAATATTGGTGTACGTTTCGAATCACGTGACATCATTACTAAGAAAGGAAATAAAAAATTAAATAATACGCTCAATATTTCAGTAGCCTTATACATTTTATCATGTCCTTCCCAGCGCTCTAAGAAATAGATGGTTTCTTCTGGAAAATTGGCGTAGTAAATCAAAAGGAATTGAGCAAACCATACGTAGGTCCAGAAAATTGAGAACGCAAACATAAATTTACCTAAATCGTGCAAGTGGTTAAAATTTACATATTGCATATAGCCCTTGTCTTTTAATAACAAAACACTTAACGTTAAAGTTGCTAAACCTGTCACGTGCCATGAAGAAAACATATACCATCCGAACATGGTTGAAAACCAGTGTGCATCAATTGACATCACCCAGTCCCAAGCTGACATTGAACTTGATATTCCCATTAACAAGATAAACATCGTTCCAATTTTCACCATTGAATTAAACTTATCAGTTCCACCTTCCAAATCTTCGGCGATCGACTTTTTACGCATCCAATTCCAAAGAGCTAACCAGCCCACAAAGAAGAAAGCCATTCTCCCAAGAAAAAACCATTTATTCAAATACCCAGATTTGCCTGCAATTATTTTGTCGTAATTCTCACTACCCTTCACAGTAACTCCTTCGTGCATCCAGTGAAAAAGTACATCACCTTTGAACAAAAATACAAGAACCATAATCGAACCTGTAATAAACAAAAATGGAGGAAATGACTCTGCAACACGTTTAACTACCGATGACCATCCTGCTTTTGCTAAATATTGTATTGAAACAAAAAACATTCCAATAACAGCAATACCCGTAAAAAATACACTATTTAACCAAAGATTTGCCCAGATACGGGTTGTCCAATCGTAGGCATCATGATGAGAGCTTGCACCACCTGATTCGTGAGTACCGTGTTCCGCTACTGCATTTGCGGCTTCATGTCCCGCTGTACCACTGTGTTCTGCAACTGCAGAAGCGGCATCGTGTTCTCCACGATATAACAAAAATATTCCGACAATTAGTGCTATTGTTCCTGCTAAAAAAGCATAAATAACTCTTTTGCGACCTTCCGCCGTGAACTCAAAATGTTCTTCGACATTAGATGGGGAAAAATGTGAATGTCCCGCCATTAGTATAATTTAATAATTTTAAAATTCGTTAGTTTGAAAATTGACTCCGTTGAAATTAATCTTCAATAAAGCCTAAATATTATGTTAGAGATTAAGGCTACAATACTAATCCTCAAAACCTAACCCCTAAAAACTAGGGTACTTGTTGTAATTGATGCACATAAAGAACAATTTTCCAACGATCAGCTGGCGTAATTTGTGAACCGTGAGCCCACATACGACCTTTCCCGTGAGTGATCGTATGATAAATATGTCCATCGTTCAAGTTTTTCAAAGCGTCTGATGAATATATTGGCACACCCTTGTATTGTTTTGCAACTAATCCGTCTCCTTTTCCAGCTTCACCATGACAGTGTTGACAGAATCTTTCGTACTGTAATTTACCAGCCTC
>JAYUIP010000424.1:0-2246 GCA_043765945.1 Arcicella sp. | reverse complement strand
GCGATGGGAGAGGCAGGTATGATTGGCTCGATGTTCAAAATGGAACACGGCGGACAACAATTACCAACGGTTGTGGGAGCTGCTGCTGAGATGATTCGTGGTTCGGCAAATAATGCTTTTGTAATGTTTACGGGCTTAACAGCTGGTTCGGCTCACTTGATTTTATCGTTTGGTTCGGAGGATTTGAAAGAGAAATTTGCCACTAAAATGGTGGATGGAACGTGGACGGGTTCAATGTGTTTGACAGAACCACAAGCGGGAAGTTCATTGTCGGATGTAGTAACAACTGCCACTCCCCAAGCCGATGGAACGTACAAAATAAAAGGACAAAAAGTGTTTATATCGGCAGGCGACCATGATATTGCGGATAATATTGTCCATTTGGTGTTGGCTCGTATTGATGGAGCTCCCCTCGGAACGAAGGGAATTTCATTATTGGTTGTTCCTAAATTCAGAGATAACGGAAGTGGTTCATATACCGAAGATAATGATGTAATTTCAACGGGAATTTATCACAAAATGGGTCAAAAAGCAACGCCAGCCATGCACTTGACTTTTGGGGATAAAGATAATTCAGTGGGTTATTTAGTAGGACAACCCAATCAAGGTTTAAAATATATGTTCCAAATGATGAATGAAGCTCGTTTGGGCGTGGGCATGGGTGGAACATACATTGCCTCAGCCGCTTATTATGCTTCTTTGGAATACGCAAAAGAGCGTCCACAAGGAAGACGTTTGAACAATAAAAATTTGGAAGAAGGACAAACTTACATCATTAATCACCCAGACGTAAAACGAATGCTTTTATTTCAAAAAGCCATCGTGGAGGGTTCTTTGGGGCTTTTAATGGAATGTTATTTATGGGAAGACATGATAAATGCGTTGGGGCGTGATTCGGAAGAAGCCAAACCATATCATTTAATGTTGGATATGATGACGACCGTTGCCAAGACTTATCCTTCTGAAATGGGTATTAAATCGGTGAATGAAGGCTTGCAAGTCTTTGGTGGATATGGTTATACCGAAGATTTCCCCTTGGAACAAATGGCTCGTGATATTCGTATTATGTCGATTTATGAAGGCACAACGGGTATTCACTCTTTGAATCTTTTGGGTCGTGGAATTACTGCCAATGGTGGAAAAGGTCCACAGCTTTTGTTTGCAGAAGTTTTGAAAACCATCGAAGAATCAAAAACGCACGATGATTTGAAACCTTATGCTGAGAAATTGGAGAAGGAATTGGGTCGTTTGCAAAAAGTAACGATGCACCTTTTGGGAATTGCTGCCAAAGGAGATAATGAAGTATTCTTAGCTGATGCAAATCTTTATATGGATATGTTCGGAATCGTGACGGTTGCTTGGATATGGTTGAAACAAGGAACCGTGGCTAAAAATGCTTTGGTAACCAACAGTTTTGAAGGCGATGAATTAGCATTTTATGAATCAAAAATTCATACGATGAAATTCTTTTTCCATTATGAATTAATCAAAACATTGAGTTTATCAGCTCGTTTGTTGGATACTGAGGTTTTAACAATTAACAAAGAATACGAATTAGCGGTATAGCTTTTTTGAAATTACAAACACATCAATCAAACTAAAATCCTTGCCTTCGGGTGAGGATTTTTTTATGGTATAATAAAAATTTCTTTAAAATAGATTTTAGATAAATTCTAAGATTCTGTCAAAATCACTTTATGATAAATATCCTTCATCAAAACATCTATCCCATCAATTTTTATCGTTCCATTTATATCATCAGAATCGTCATTAAACCAATGTTTAATACTTTGATTTTTGGTATAAATCGTGATGTAGGGTTTGTTTTGTTCGATGTAAATAATCTGATGAATTGAATCTAATTTTTTGTAACAAGGTAACTTTTTCTTCATGTCAAACTCTTCGGTAGAATCAGAATGAATTTCCACTAAAATGTAAGGATTGATGATGCCCGCAACTTTGCGTTTTCTTGGAAATAATAATGATTCACCTTTCATTACCAGAGCATCGGGATTGAACGCCATTTCGCAATCTGGAACATAGATGGTTTTGGCACTACCCATAGCTTTGTATTCCTCTTTTTCAAGATAAATGTTTCTTAGAATTGCCCCAATATTGAGAACAATTGTTTCGTGGTTATCGCTTGCTTGACTCATTTTTGCTTTTATTTCTCCATTAATATATTCAAGTGTGTATGGTTCATCTGCCATTTCCTCCAAAACATCCCAATATTCTTCTAATGAAGC
>JAYUIP010000423.1:0-2258 GCA_043765945.1 Arcicella sp. | reverse complement strand
AAATAATCATTGTAACCTACAATTTTTGAAATAAATATTTTATCTCGTAAGGTGGCAAATCCATACTGAACATCAAAAAAATCTTTTACCGCAAATTTTTTATCTCTCTCTATCTCAGTTAAAAAATCCTCATTATCACTGTTCGTAAAAGACCAATCTTTCTTACTTAATGATTCAAAACTAATAGTATTAATAAATTCAATTTTGTTGTTAATTAGCTCTTTATATTCAAAACTATTATCGGTGTTATTTCTATTGATAACTGTTATGGCAGTGTAAGTTGAGAAGCCTTTAAAAATCTTATTTGCCTTAAAATCAATGAGTTTACTAACTAATTTCTCATTTTTTAAGTATTCCCTAAACAAACTATAAGAAGAATTATGCAGATAACTATTGGGGGTTATATACCCTAAAAGCCCATCACTTTTGAGCATTCTAAAACCCATTTCAAAGAAAGATAAATAAATGTCAATCGTACCTTCTGAAAAAAGAAAGTCTTGTTTTAAAGTTGCTCTCGTATTTACGTCAAGATTGTGGATGCGTATGTAAGGAGGATTTCCTACAATAAAATCGAAGAAATTAGTATAGTTTTTGTAGAAATTTAAAGTGTTTTGATGATAAACATTCCAGTTCAAATCTTCTTCAATTCCAAGTTTATCTTTTACTAATTTATTCAGATTTTGAACTGACTTTTGATACTCAATTTCATCAATTTCAACGGCATAAATATATTTTTCTAAATGCTGTTTAATTTTTGACGTTTCAAGATTTTTTACCACGCAAGCTTCAATGTATCTCGTAACAATTTCAAGCAAAAAAGCACCATCTCCACTTGAAGGTTCCAAGATGTATTTCTCCAAAATATTTTCATTATTGTATGCTAACAAATCCAATATTTCAGAGATAATCCATTGTGGAGTGAAAACTTGCCCGAGGGTTTTATGTTTGGTCATTTTGGTTTTTCAACGTGTATAAATATACTGATTAACAGACAGTTATACCCATCACCACTTCCGCTTATAAGTAGTATAATCCTTTCTGGGACCATCTTTCTTTTTTGGATTTGGGTTTACGTCTCCTAATAATTGTTGGGCTAAATCTGGTCTTTTCAGTTTTGTCAAACGCTCTCTAATCCAGCTTTTGAATTCATTTTTATACCAAAAGAAATAATTATTTTGGTTCTGTTTTTCTTCTTTGGTTTTTGCCGTGTGTACGGGTTGTAAGGTATAGGGATGCACGCCCGTGTAATATATTACCTCCGCAACCGTCATGGGTGTGGGCGTAAAATCCTGCACTTGCTCCAGTCTAAACCCTAAATCTTTGGTTTCTGCCGCCAAATTTGCCATATCTTGCTCCTCACAACCAGGGTGCGAACTAATAAAATACGGAATCAAAGGTTGGTTTAATCCGTGCTTTTCTTGAATTTTATCGTACTTCTCCTTGAATTTTCTAAAATACTTAAACCCTGGTTTACGCATGATTTTTAGGGTTGCATCGGAGGTATGTTCGGGGGCAACTTTCAATCTTCCTGATACGTGGCGGGTCACTAATTGCTCCATGTATTCATCGTGATTCCCGTCTTGGTTGTTCTTGTTAAAATCGTCCACCAAAAGGTCATATCTAACCCCAGAACCCACAAACGCCTTTTTTATCTCTGGCAAAGCATCAACTTTTCGGTAAATATTGGTCAAAGGTTTATGCGAAGTATCCAAATTTGAACATATCACAGGATTAATACAACTCGGTGCTTGGCATCTGGCACAGATAGATTCGTCCTTGCCTTTCATGCGATACATATTGGCGGAAGGACCACCCAAGTCGGAGATGTATCCCTTAAATTCAGGATGTTCCGTAATTTGTTTAACCTCCTTCATGATTGATTCTTCGGAACGAGAAGCCACAAATTTACCTTGGTGAGCCGAAATAGTGCAGAAACTACAACCACCAAAACAGCCTCGGTGCATATTGACCGAAAACTTAATCATTTCGTAGGCAGGAATTGGTCCACGATTTTTGTATTTTGGGTGGGGTAAACGAGTATAGGGCAAATCAAAAGATTTATCCATTTCCTGTTCGTCCATCGTTTTGAAGGGCGGATTGATAACCAACGTTTTTTCACCCACTTTTTGCAAAATTCTGTTAGCTTGCCATTTGTTAGATTCCACCTCCACAATCTTGAAATTGGCGGCATATTTCATTTTGTCGTTCAGACAAACATCGTGACTCGCTAACTCAACAGTTTCCCAAGTTTCGTGGGC
>JAYUIP010000422.1:0-2265 GCA_043765945.1 Arcicella sp. | reverse complement strand
AACAAATGTGAAACAGATGATTTGAATATTCTCAAAATTTTTTGGCACAAATTTTGGCATACCTCTAAAAAAGATACTACTTTTGTTTTTCAAAATGCAAAAATCTTCTCACATAGCTCGTTTGTTTAGCGTCTTTTTGATGTCGCTGATAATGATGTTTACTGTTTTCGGTAAAACATTCTCAGCAACGCAATTACGTCAACATGAAGTAGAGAAAGCCAAAACGGAACAATCTCATCATTCTGAAAAGTCTAATGATTATTCAATTTCGGAACTTTCTGTGATGCAGGTGTCCGCCTCTGTCACGATTGATTTTTCGCAAGATTTTGTATTTACCCCACAAACATTCTCCTTTTTAGTGGCTGAAAAGAAATTTTCATTCATTAAAAACCTTACATTTAGACTTCCTCTCCTCGAAATTCTCTTCGAGCACTTTATCGTTACCAACGCCCCTTGATTTTATCCAATTTTGAATGATAGAATGAGTGAATGATAGAATATTCTACGTTCATTTTTTTATCGAACTATCATTTGGCGAAAATTATCTTAAAATTTACTATTCACTCTTATATCAAATTTGCGAAGCGGTTAATATGATGAATGTGAAATGGTAGTATCATTCTATCATTCTATCATTCTATCATTAGCAAAAAACCAAAAACCATGCGTTACAAAGGTGCCATTATGTGGCTGACTGGAATCATCTCAGCCCTATGTTTATTCTTTCTTTCTTTTACTTGGAAAGCCAATTCTGTCCGTGAGGATGCAATTAAATATGCAACCGTTGCGGGTAAATATGACCCTGCTCGTAAAATTCACTTTATTGATTCTCTTTGGAAACAGCCCGTTTATTTAGGGACTTTTACCTTACAAGAAGTCACAACTTATGCACTTCACAAGGGGCTTGACCTTGAAGGCGGTCTTCATGCCGTTTTGGAGGTTTCACCAGTAGAAATCTTGCGGGCATTATCAGGAAAAAGTAATGACGTAAATTTTGAGAAAGCACTCGCTGAGGCTTCAAAAGCACAGGCGGGTTCAAATAAAACGTTTAACGAATTGTTTTTCGAGTCATTTGCTAAAATTGCTCCTACTCAAAAATTAGCTTCGGTTTTCGCTAATTCAACTAACGTTGGAAAATTGAACTTCTCTTCAACTGATTCACAAGTGAAGAAAGTAATCAACGACGAAATTGACGGTGCGGTGGACAGAGTTTACAAAACTATCCAAACTCGTATTGATAAGTTGGGGGTTGCCAATCCAAACATTCAGCGTTTGCCAGGAACCAACCGTATTCAAGTTGAATTGCCAGGCGTTGATAATCCAGACCGTGCCAGAAAATTATTGTCGGCGGCTTCAAAATTAGAGTTTATTGAAGTAGCTGAAATTGGCGAGTGGGGACCAGGTTTGAATTCTTTGGGAGAATATTTAGCTGCCGAAGAAAAAGCAAAAAAAGCGGGTGTAAAAACTTCATCGGCAACTGATACAACTAAAACAGGTGACTTAGCTGGTCAATTATCAGGCTTAAATAAAACTGTTAAGAAAGATTCGGCAAAGAAAGATACAACGGCTGGTTCGGCTCTAACAAAATTGTTTTTGCCTTTGGATAACCAAGGAAAAACGTGGGGTGTTTATCGTAAAGATACTGCCCGTGTGAACGAATTATTGCGTCGCCCAGAAGTTAGATTAATGTTCCCTTCAAATATTTCATTCTATTGGGAAGCTATTGGAATTCCTGCGGTGAATGGTGACGAAATCGTGCAATTTGAGGCATTGAAGAAAGTTGCAGGACAAAAAGCACAATTAGATGGTGAAACAATTATTGATGCTGGACAGGATTTTGACCAAAATGGTCGTCCAGAAGTAACAATGGCAATGAACGGTGTAGGTTCGAGAATTTGGAAAAATATGACTGCCGCCAACGTTGGAAAACGCATTGCAATCGTATTAGATGACTACGTTTATTCAGCTCCAAATATTAACGGAGAAATTGCGGGTGGACGTTCTTCAATCTCGGGTTCATTCACGGTTGAGCAAGCAAAAGACTTAGCAAACGTGATTAAATCGGGTAAATTATCCGCTCCAACTCGTATTGTTGAAGATGCTTTCGTGGGTCCATCTTTGGGTGCTGAGGCAATTAATCAAGGATATTTGTCGATGTTATTGGGTTTAGTTTTAGTAATCGTTTTCATGATTGGTTATTATGGAACGCCAGGATGGATGGCAAATGCTGCTTTAATGTTCAATATTTTCTTTATTGCGGGTGTT
>JAYUIP010000421.1:0-2269 GCA_043765945.1 Arcicella sp. | reverse complement strand
GAATGATAGGCAAACCAATGGCGGTGAATATCATTAATAACAATTCCGATACGGGTTTGTTTTTTGAGTTGTTGAAGAAGTGTGATAAGACTTTCATCTGGGAAATGATGGCAAAAAAGCGTCATCGTTACAATATCAAAGGATTTTTCTTTAAAATTATCTGAATAAATATCTTGGTGTAAGTAACTGATATTAGGATAATTAGCTGTCCTCTTCGTCCCAAAATTAATCATAAAATCGTTGGCATCAATCCCGATAAATTGAGCATTTATTCCCTTCTTTTTTGCCCAATCTGCCATCACCATCAGCATATCACCTCCGCCACAACCGAGGTCGGCGATTTGGATTTGGGATTTTCGATTTTCGATTTTCGATGTTTGTTGTTCGTTGTTTGATTGCGAAGTTGGAACGGAATTATCCACACTTTTTTTCAAATCGAAAATCGAATTCCGAACATCGAAAATCAAAGAAGAAAGTCCACTGGTCGTCACCTGATTACCACCCAGATACTTATTTATTAACGCCAATTCTTCTAAATTCTGACGGAGAGCGTCATTATCTAATTCGAGGTCGTCAATCAATTCTTTTTCGTTACTTCGGTATGATAGATTTGGCATTTTCTTTGGGGTAAAGGTGAACGGTAAAGGGTGAATAAATATACTTAAATTTTACAGTAAAGTATTTGTTATTTACCTTTGAAATATAAACGAAAACTCGTGAACCGTTTACCTTTGACCGTTCACCGTAAAATATGAATTTAAACTTACAAAATAAAAACGCCATCGTATGCGGTAGCACACAAGGACTTGGACGGGCTTCTGCCATCGAATTGGCTTTGCTTGGAGCAAATATAACGCTTGTGGCTCGCAATGAAGACACCCTTAATGAAACTCTTCACCGCTTGGATAGTTCACAAGGGCAAAAACATTCTTATTTTGTGGCAGATTTTTCAAAACCAGAACAAGTAAAATCAGGTATTGAAGACTATTTAAAAGAGCATCCAATTGTTCATATTTTGGTCAATAATACGGGTGGACCAGCGGGTGGTTCTATTTTGAATGCAAGCATTGAAGAATTTACTTCGGCATTTTCTAATCATTTGATTTGCAGTCATATCCTTGTGCAAGCCTGCGTTCCAAGCATGAAATTGGAACAATTTGGGCGGATTATTAACATCATTTCTACTTCAGTAAAACAGCCAATTACGGGCTTGGGCGTTTCAAATACCACTCGTGGGGCAGTGGCTTCGTGGTCGAAAACATTGGCGAATGAGTTGGGAGAATTTGGGATAACGGTCAATAATGTGTTGCCAGGTTATACCAAAACATCCCGTTTAGATTTCGTGATAAATTCCAGAGCAAAAATGGCAAATACCTCCGTGGAGGAGATGGAAGAGGTTTTTCAATCAGATATTCCCGCAGGACGGTTTGGAGAAGCCCACGAATTTGGAGCAGCCGTAGCATTTTTATGCAGCCCAGCGGCAGCCTATATTAATGGGGTGAATTTGCCCGTTGATGGAGGAAGGTTGAGTTCAATGTGAAAGAAATTACTCAAAAATGCTATCTAAATTAATCTCAATCCCTGTATTTTCATCTAATAAAATACCAGAAGTAACCGTATTTTGAGCATTGGGGGTCATAACGGTAACTTGCCTAAAATGAGGAACAATTATCCATACAACCGTTGTACCCGAAGGGAAATAAATATCTAAGGCTTTATCCGTTAAATCGGAAAGTGCTTGGCGGGGCGACAAAATTTCTATGGCTAATAAAGGTGGATGAGTAGGTCTAATAATATCACGGAGCCAATCTATTTTCCCCAATCTGCAAATAGCCACATCGGGCTTGGCTCGACCATGAGAAAGCTCAAATTCTAATTCTGGCAAAATATCGTACTGTTCATCGTAACGACTTAAATTTTTAGTCAAACGATAAGTGATTTTGGCGTGGTTGTAGGAGATAATATCTTCCGTTTGGAATTCTTCTATTTCGTCAAAAACTATTGATTCCATATTCTTATTTGTTTTTTTCCAAATATACAAAAAAATTAAATAACGCTTCAAATTTCCTCAAAACCACCGCTGAGCAATCCTCCCCATATAATCAATTCCGCTTCCTTTCAAATAAAACCGTTGCAATTCTGCTCCAACATTCGGATACATTTCCAATTCGTGCAACTCCACCAAAGGCATCCAAGCCAATGCCAAAGCGGAGGTTTCCTTTGGATTTAAAACGGGTTTTCCAGTTAGAATTTTGCCTTCAAAAACGCA
>JAYUIP010000420.1:0-6490 GCA_043765945.1 Arcicella sp. | reverse complement strand
CCTGTATGTCCTGCCAAAGTTAACGTGCCTGAATTACTGCCTGTACAAACTGTTGCGTCTGCCGTGACTGAACCTGCCACAGTGCCATTTGTTACGGTGATGGTAGCAGGACTTGAATTTGCCTCCGTACAAGTTCCATTTTGAACAACCGCCCTGTATTTAATCGTTTGGGTAAGATTCAAATAATTTTGTGTTGTGGTTGTATTTGCAATTACCACAATCGTCACAAAATTATCAATCGAGGATTCCCAACGTAAAATGGTGCCTGTATGTCCTGCCAAAGTTAATGTGCCAGCATTACTACCACTACAAACCGTTGCATCGGCAGTCACTGAGCCCGCCACGGTTCCACTCGTCACGGTGATGGTGGCAGGGCTTGAATTTGTTGCCGTACAAGTTCCATTTTGAACAACTGCCCTGTATTTAGTCGTTTGGGTGAGGTTCAAATAATTTTGTGTCGTGGTTGTATTAGCAATTACCACAATCGTTACAAAATTATCAATCGAAGATTCCCATCGTAAAATACTGCCTGTATGTCCCGCCAAAGTTAATGTTCCAGCATTACTGCCCGTACAAACCGTTGCATCGGCAGTCACCGAACCTGCCACGGTTCCACTCGTCACGGTGATGGTGGCGGGGCTTGAGTTTGCTTCTATACAAGTTCCATTTTGAACTACTGCTCTATATTTAATCGTTTGGGTGAGATTCAAATAATTTTGTGTTGTGGTTGTATTAGCAATTGTTACAATCGTCACAAAATTATCAATTGAAGATTCCCATCGTAAAATTGTGCCTGTATGTCCTGTTAACGTCAATGTGCCTGAGTTACTACCCGTGCAAACTGTTGCATCCGTCGCTACTGTGCCACCTACTGAACTTCCAATTGTGAAAACAGTGGCAGTACGGCAATCAGGATATAAGGCATCTGCCACATAAAAAGTAGTAGAACCCAGCGTTGAAGTATTTGGAATACCAGACCCCGCAACGCCAACTGGATTAAAAACAGATCCAGTTGCCAATGGAGAGCCACCCGAAGCATTCAGATACCAATTAACTGTTTGTCCAAAAACTGCCGTGCTTGATTGTAAAGTAAACGTACCCGTTACTCCAGTTCCAAAAGTACTTACTACTACAATATAAATTGTACCAGCCGTCACTGTTTGTGTAAGACTTGAAAGAAAACCTAAACCACTATCATCATCACCACGTAAGAAATTTGTGGCAGGAGATGCTGGATTAAAGGAATTTTGGTATAAAGTTAAGTAAGTATCATCATCTCCTGAACTTAAAACAGCCGCAGTTGTGGCAAACGTCACAGCCCCCGAAGCAGGAGCAACAAAGGTATATGTTTTGTAGAAAACTGGGCGGCTTGCAGTATAAATAGTAACATTATCACCACTACCACGCACATACGTAGTTCCACTGACTATAGTACCATTGACCGTTGTAGTAAGCGGTACTGAAGCAACCGCCAAACCTTCCCCACTTGGTACTGAGGCATTTTGACAAACCGTATAAGCGGCAACTGTTGGCGTAATGGTTGGGTTTACAGTAACAGCTACTGATTGTTGAGCGGGTGTGCCACCACAAGCGTCAGGGCTTATCGTAAACAGATATATTACCGTTACTGGGGCATTTGTGGTGTTTATCAACGTTTCATTAATATTTGTAGAAGTTGCACTTCCCGCAGGATTACTGATTCCCGCCACCGCTGCCCGAGTCCAAGCAAAAACAAATGATCCTGCCGTTGCTGTTGTGGCTGTGTAAGTAAATGGGCTGTTTGAACACGAAGTTGCTGATAACGGAGAGCTTAGGTTAGGTCCAGATAATGGCGTAAAATCCTCTGTAACAACTCGGTCACTGCTTGAAGCTCCTGTTGAGGCAAACGCTCCCAAACCTCTGCGGGCAAATGCTTTTCCGATAGAACATCTATAACGACCTGCAAATAGCATCTGGTCGGCTTGCAAAATGGCATCACGGGCTTGCACAAAACTTGGACTACAAGGTTGTAATCGTAAACCTTCGTTTACCAATTTCATCGCAGCAATATTTCCTCTATAATCTGCAATGGCAGCAGGTACATCGTAAATATTAGCAGCAACAAAGTTATCTTGAAAAATAATCTCCCAAGTCATATCCCAAAGCATTGTTGCCCAAATTGAGCCAATGCCATGCGGTTGAGAAAAAACGCCTGTGTTGCCAACCCCTGCGTAGGTAACAATATTATTAACGTTTGTTTTGTCATAAGAGTAACGAAAAGGGCGAATCCCCGCTCCGGTGGTCGCTTGTCCCAAAACATACGTACCAATTCCACGAGGAATATTGGCACTGGCAATGGTTGGCGTTAACGTTGACCAATTTGTACTGGTCATTAAGGCGGCATAATCACTCCATCCTTCCCCAGCTTGCTCTGCATTTTGAAGACAATTCACAATG
This sequence comes from Arcicella sp., assembly GCA_043765945.1. Lineage (GTDB taxonomy): Bacteria > Bacteroidota > Bacteroidia > Cytophagales > Spirosomataceae > Arcicella. The sequence goes on along the minus strand of JAYUIP010000420.1, from coordinate 4,054 downwards.
GCAGGACCACCCGTGAGGCGAATTGACCATCCATGACCATACTCGTGAGCAATCACCCCATTATCAAAATCAGAGTCGGGTTGATAGGCGGGGCTTCCTGCATTACTGAAAATAAACATTTGCATACGCCCATTTCCTCCGTCTGCAGGAGTTGAAAAATTGGCATTATTCGTTCCGCTTCCATCTTGGGCATCGGCAAACACAAAGTCGTTGCCAACGCCACCTCGGCTCAAATTATTTTTCTGAAAATTACCTCCTGGTTCGTCAAAGCCATATTTCCAAAGAATATCGTGCATCACATTATTCCAATAAAAAAGATTGGTGATGGAGGAATTTAAATTTGTTGCGGCAGAACCCGTGGTCTGTGAATAGGGAAAATTAAAATCTAAAGTTGCCGAATTTGGGCTTGACCCTGCGGTACTTTCATTATCACCCGCCAAATCGTCTTTGGCATCCACATTGTTCCCTTTGGTGTTCGTAAAACTGGTTGTGCCATCATCGTGCCATCCATTGGTGGTTCCTGGACCCGTGCCAGTTGCAACAAATTTAGTGTAAGGGCTGGTCACAACTGTGCGAGCTCCAAAAGTGGGGGCTTCAAGCGGGTAATCAAAAACGTTATAAGTATTGCCCAACAACGCCTTTGAATTGGAAGGAGTGGGGTTTTCTGAATCAAGGCAAACGTGGGGCGTTTTCTGATGTTCGGGCGTGCCAAAATTACAGTGAATTACATCATCAAGGGTTTTTAAAATATTACCCGAAAGTGCATCTACGTGAGTATTCCAGAGATTCTTACCATCTTTTGTTGTAATTCTCACATTCCAAGTTAGGGCTACTTTTAGGTTTGTTTTCTCGCCTTCCGCCACTTCATAAGGCAACCAATATAGTTTCACATCAATCTTCTCATTTGATATACTCGGGTCGAGATAGGAAACCTTGTTAATTATTCCGTTGGGAAGAAATGTTTTATTAATTTCCGAAGCAGAAATACTGATGAGATTTACACTTGCTGCTGCTTTTTCTAAGGCTTGAAGTGGACTAATTTTCGTAGAAATCAACCCAGCAGGCACACGTGAATTCAAATTAGGTACAAAGCTATTACCAACATATCCAACCTGTCCATTGTTTAAGGTAACACTTATTAAACCATTATAAACTTCAACCAATTGATGGGTTTGATTGAAATACAGATGATACCAACCCGTTGTCGGCGATAGATACGCACTCGAAACGCTCATTTCGGCAATGTCAGCCGCAGAAAGTTTTTCTTTTGATGCATTAGCTGTGAGGTAGTTTTTTGCAGTAGCTATTTCAGTCTGTGCTTTTACTGAAATAGACAGAAAGGCTAATAAAAATGCAAAAATAACTTTTGCCAACAAGCCTTGATTTTTGATTCGGAAAATGTGTTTCATTTTTTTGTGGGGGGAGAGGTATCGGTTAAAATTATGATAAAAGTTTTTATAATATCACTAAAAATAAAAAAATAATATGGATAAAAAGTGTAAATAATTTAGAAAAAAGATAAATGTATATTTATTTGTAATATCCTGTATATCAACTGTTTAAAAATGTTTTGATTATTTATTATACGGTTAATTTTATCATAAAAATTGCTATAAAAAAAGAGGCGAAAGCCTCTTTTTTTATTTCTTTTCATTTCTACATCTATCCGAACAGTATTTTACTTCATCCCAAACCTTCTCCCATTTTTTTCGCCACGTGAATGGTCGCCCACAAGTAATGCAGATTTTAGTGGGTAAATCAGACTTTTTTTTCATTTTCATAATTCAAGAATTTGTTTCAAAATTTCAACCATTCTCCTTTCTCACGCATCACCTGTTCAATCACATCTCTGACCGCACCTTTTCCTCCATTTTTAGGCGAAATATAATGGGCAATTTCCAGAATTTCATCGCAAGAATCAGCGGGGCAAGTGGCAAAAAGATTGGGGCGAGCCATCACTTCATAGTCGGGCAAATCATCGCCCATGTACAAAATAGTTGACTCCGAAATGCCCGAATCAGCCAGCCAGCCTTGATAAATCTCTAATTTACTCTTGCCGCCCGAACCCATAAAAACATCATGAATTTTGAGATTTTGGAGTCTTTTACGCACGCCTTCGTGTTTGCCTCCCGTAATGACGCATATTCTGTAACCCGCTTGTACGGCACGTTCAATGGCGTATCCATCACGGATATAAAAGGTACGATAATGCTCGCCCGATTCTAATACGTGAACATTGCCATCGGTCATTACACCGTCGATATCGAAGACGAAAGTGGTTATGTTATTAGGGAATTTTTTGGTCATTTTTTATTTCTTCTTCAAAATCCCCTCCGACAAAACCCGATAAATCTGCTGATAATCAGGCTGTTGTTTCAGAAAGAGAAGTTGTTGAGCAATAATTTTATGGTCTCCTCGGCGAGCAGGTCCCGTTTGGGCTTTAAGAATATCATCCGAAGCCATTGCTTTTCTGAAAGTTTCGTTGATTAAGGGCTTCAAAAGGTCAAATTCTAAGTCGTTATCCTTCACAATTTCCTGAGCAATTCCCCAAAGATGATTAGTGAAATTACAAGCAAAAACTGCCGCTATGTGCAACACACGCCTTTCTTCAGAATTCACCACGTAGGTAATATCCGAAATATCCTGTCCCAAATCAATTAATGCCTTTTCAACCGTTTCATCTTCTGATTCTATACAAATCGGAACTTCCGCAAAGTCTATTTTGAAGTTTTTGGTAAAGGTTTGTAGCGGATAAAAAACGCCTGTCCTTATCGTGACATCACTATTTATCCTCAATAATTCATCTAATTCTTCCAACGATTTACTGCCCGAAGTATGCACCAACATCGAATTTTCTGGAAGAACCAACTGTTTCACGACCTCAATCATGGAGTCGTCGGTTACACACAGAAAAAAAACTTGGGCAATAGATTTTGAAAAGTTTAAATCTCGCTGGACTTTTGCGTCATAAAGATGTTTGGTTAAATCTTCGGCATTATTAATATTCCTACTAAAAACCTCCTCTACGCCATGCCCTGCATTTTCGAGTGCCTGTGAGAGATGCCACGAGACGTTTCCCGCTCCGATGAATGATATTTTCATTTAAAAATTTGCTCGTAAGTATCTGAATTAAAACCCATTACAACAATTTTGTCGTTTTCAATAATAGGACGTTTTATCATGGAAGGTTTCTCCATCATTAGCTTTGTGGCAGAAATTTCGTCCGTAGCTTTTTCTTCATCCGATAGTTTTTTCCAAGTTGTTCCCGCCCGATTGATGAGTACGTCCCATGGTTTTTGCGTAAGCCATTCTTGAATTTTTTGTTCCGAAATACTCATTTTTTTGTAATCGTGAAACTCGTAGAGAATGTTATTCGCCGTCAGCCAATCGAAGGCTTTCTTCATGGTATCACAGTTTTTGATGCCGTATATTTTGTACATAGATTATAAAAAAAATATTAATACTTTGATTTTCAAATAGTTATGAAAAATCTTCAAGTATTATTACAAAGATATTTCAAAATTTATGGAAAAAAGAAATGTTCTGAGTCAAATAAGTAAATCTAAAATTATTCGTTTGAATACAACTGTCAACAAAACATCAAAACCATAGTTTGTTGTTTACTTAATAGTTGTAATTAAAACGAATCACATTATTCAAAAACATTTCTGTAATTTTAGGCTAAATTAAACCGTTGTTCTTCAAACATGTTCTTGATAATTTTGAAAAAAATAATACCATACATTTTCCTACTCTCAGTCAGCATTCTCTCACAAAAAACGGTTGCCCAAAGTTCCGTTTTAGCCAAAGGAGATTGGATAAAAATTGGCGTAAATTCTTCTAAGATTCATAAAATTGATGCGAATTTTTTGCAAAAATCAAGATTAAATCTTACCCAAATCAATCCACAAAACATTAAAATTTATGGTAATGGAGGCGGAATATTACCACAGGCTAATAATGCAAAAAGAGCCAATGATTTAACTGAAAACGCCATCTACGTAGAAGGAGAAGCCGATGGACGCTTTGATAATCAAGATTTTATCTTATTTTA
>JAYUIP010000419.1:0-19726 GCA_043765945.1 Arcicella sp. | reverse complement strand
GAAGTCCAAGTGCATTTGATAGGATTTTAGCGAGTAGATTAGGTTTGGGAGCTTTGGAAGGTCTTTTAACAGGTCATAAGAATGAAATGGCAGGCATCGTGAATGACCAATTGGTTTACACCGCTTTTCATGATACCATTACGAAAAAGAAGGAAATTAATCCTGATTTATTGAGACTTTCTGGGATTTTGAGCAAATAGTCGAAGGAGAAAGGGAGAAAAGGAAACAGGAGAAAATCTCACATTACTTTTCCTCTCTCTCGTACTCCATTTCTCCCTTTTTTCTTTCCTCCTTCTACGTATATCCCAAAATTTTATACACCAAATATCCTACAATTTCATGTGTCAAATCGTATGCCTCGTATATATTCAGCTCTCTGGGAATCAATAAATTATCAATCGTAAAACTTCTTTGTTTTGATTTGAATGCAGTAGGAAAGGCTGTTATTTTTAAACCAGTTTTTTGGAAACAACCAAACGCCCGTTTTGTATGAAAAGCTGACGTAAAAAGTAAGTAATTACTTCCAAATTGAGGATTTTTCTTTAAAATCTCTGATGAATTTACTGCATTTTCATGCGTATTTTTTGCCTTTCTTTCCAGAATAATATCTTCTTTTTTTACTCCTAACTCTTCTAATAATTGAGCCACCTTCAAAGTTTCATCTGAGGCATCTTGTCGCATGAATTTTATATCAGTACTGCCTCCCGAAATTAAAATTTTCTTCAATTTACCCATTTTATAAAGTCTTAGAGGTTGAATGAAACGGTCGGCTGTTTTATCAGTAAATATCTGATTATCAGCAGATTGTTTATTTGTTATCATGCCACCAGTCAGAATAATTCCAACATCATAAGGTTGGGTAATTGAATCAGGAGAAATTGGAGCAACTTCCCACCAAAGCATGGCTTCGTTTACCAAAAAACCATTTCCAAACAGGAAAATTAGCCCCAAAGAAATTTTTAAACTTAGTTTTTTAATTTGAGGTTTTCTACTGAAAGTAGAAAGAATCAAGCCAATTAAAATCATTGAAAGTGGCATGAATACGTAAAAAAGCACTTTTGAAAGGAAATAAAACATCGTGAAGGATTGGATTGAATTTTCAGTTATCAGAATAGTGGCGTAAATTGCCGTATATTTACAACAAATAGTACACAAAAGTATAACAAATTCGTTTAGGAAGAGTCATAAGATAAATCTTTGAAATTTTTAACAATATCATGAAACTCACAACCAAGTTTTTACCATTATTTTTATTATTAATTACTTCAATAAGTTCTTTTTCACAGAACAAAGAGGGTTTTTCTATTCATGGAAAAGTGGCTGGAATTAAAGATACTACGGTGTTTTTGGCTCATTACTTCGGTTATAATCAGCAAGTTATAAAAGACACTGCCAAAGTTGATGCCCAAGGCAATTTTCATTTTGAAGGAAATAAAACGCTTCCTGAAGGACTTTATTTAGTGTCTTTACCAAAGAGCAAATACATGGACATTATCATTGGTAATCAAGAATTTTCGTTTGAAACTGATACTACAAATCTTATTACCAAGATGAAAGTTACTGGCTCTAAAGAAAATGAAACCTTCTTTAAATTCCAGCAAGATATGGCTGCAAAATTTGAAGATATAAAGGTTGCTGAATTAGAGAAAAAGATGAGTAACTCACCTTTGGCAAATGTAAAAATCAGAAAAATTCAAGAGGAAATTGCTAAATTCCAGAAAGATTGGATAACGTCAACCGATGGAATGTTTGTGAATAAGTTGATTAAAGCATCCCAAGACCCTGAAATCCCACCTTTTGGAAGACCGCTTACAACAAAAGCGGATTCAACGGCATTTTATCAATATCAATTCAGCTATTACAAGGATCATTTTTGGGATAACGTAGATTTGACCGACGACCGTTTGATGCGTAGTCCATTTTTACAGAAAAAAATTGAAAGATATTTTGATGATTTAACGGTTCAAGCATCGGATTCAATCATAAAATCTTCGGATTTAGTGTTGGCTCGTGCCAAAGGTCGTGATGTTCGTAGATACGTAATTTATAAGATTGCGAGTACGTATGAGAACCCAAAAATCTTAGGAACTGACGGGGCTTTTGTTCATATTGCCGAGAAATATTACGTGGGTGAACCAGCACTCTGGGACACTTCAACGGTTCGGAAAATGAAGGAAAGGATAGCTGTTTTGAAGCCACTTTTAATCGGTAAAACGTTTCCAGATATGTTTTTAACGGATACAGTTGGAACAGAGATTTTGATTCCTAAATTAGTTGCCGATTATACTGTTCTATTTATTTATGACCCTGAATGTGGTCATTGCCGTGAATCAGCCCCGAAATTGGCAAAAATGTATCAAGGGTTGAAGTCAAAAAATGTGAAAGTCATTGCCGCATCCATTGATAGAGCTCCCGTGAAATGGAAGAAATTTATTAAAGAATTCAAACTGGAAGAATTAATTCATGGTATTGACATTCATAAAAATTCGCAGACAGGTAAAGAAGAATATTACACCGATTTTAAAAACAATTTTGATGTATATGCAACGCCCGTTGTGTATGTTTTGGATAAGGATAAAAAAATCATTGCCAAGCGACTTCCCGTTGAACAAATTGAAGATTTTGTTGATTTCCACCGCAAGCAATCCGCTCGGGAGAAGGAAAAAGTTAAAACTGGAAAATAATTTTTCAGTAATTTCAAGGTTAATAAGGAAGGCTTCGCTCAAAGCGAAGCCTTCCTTGAAAACGCCCATTTAAAGAATTAAACATAATAATAAAAATGCCTAAAATTTTACTAACTACGTTATTTTTCTGCCTTTTCCATTCAATTATTCACGCCCAAGGATATAAAATTGATGGAAGAATCAGAGGCTTAAAAGATTCTACTTGCTATTTGACGTATTACTACGAAAATCAAAATTTTGTCCAAGATTCAACCGTTGCCAGTTCAGATGGCACAATCGTTTTTGAAGGTAAAAAGCCCCTTAAAGGTGGAATGTATAACGTTATGATTGGCAATTGGCAAAGTTTTGATTTGTTAATCACCGAACAAAAATTCTTTTTTGAAGCTAACATTAAAGATATTTTCAATACCTTAAAATTCTTTGGTTCACGAGAGAATGATTTATTTTATTCTTACCAGCAAAAAAGTGTGAAAGATGCTTTGAAAATTACTGAATTATCGAAAAAAACTGATTCGGTTTCAGTTAATCAAATGTATGGTTTGCAGTATGAATCAGCCCTTTACAAGAAGAAATTTATTAAGGCATTTGAAGGAACTTTTGCTTCCAAAATTATTAAATCAACCTTAGCTTCTGACATTCCTCCCGCCCCAAAATTATCAAATGGTGAAGAAGACCCACTTTGGGGAAACAAGTTTTTTGTGGAACATTATTTCGACAATATTGATCTGACGGACGATAGGCTCATAAATACCCCATTTTTATACCAACCTGTTAAATATTATTTCGACCAATTAGAATTTTTACCGAACGATTCTTTAATAGTTTTGGTAGATAAATTTTTAAGTAAATCACGTAGAACTTCTCCCATGAGGAAATACTTGGTGAGCAAATTAGCCAATCAAGCTGAGACGAGCAAAGTGATGGGAAGAGATGCTGTTTATGCTCATTTATTGAACAAATATTACATCAACGACCCTTTTTTGTGGGATACTTCAACGGTTAGATTAGTAAAAGTAAGATATAAATATTTGAAGAATTTATTAATTGGGAGTAAGATTCCCAATCTGAAAGCAACGGACGTAAACGGGAAAGAAAAGGGATTATACGATATGAAATCAGCTTTTACAATTCTGTATATTTATGCGGCTGATTGTGAACATTGCAAATATTTTACACCACAATTAGTAAAGTTTACCCAAGTAAATAAAGCGAAAGGAATTGAAGTTTTTGCTCCTATTTTTGGAAATAATGTAGAAACTTGGAAAGAATTTATCAAAGAATTCAGTGCTGAATCATTCACAAACGTAATTGACAAAACGGGTAAAATTAATCTTTATCAAGAATTTGACGCTCAATTCACCCCAACGATTTATATTTTAGACAAAGACAAAAAGATTATTGGGAAGGGGAACATGAATATTGAAACAATGAAGGAAATTATCTTTCAATAATTTAAATGAAAAAAAGTTAGACCACGGATTGCGGGGATTTAACGCATTTACACGGATTTATAATAATTTTTATCCGTGTAAATCTGTTAAATTCGTTCAATTTATGGTCTGATTGTTACTTCATTTTGCCTCTTTTTACTAAATACGCCGACATAATTGGCTCGAATCCTTCGGCAATGTCTGCCTCAATAAAGTCAATTTTATACTGTCCGCATCGCAACTTTAATTCATGATAAAATTGTTGTAGCGTCTTACGATAATCAACTTTCACTTGCGACGGATTCAATTTAATCCGCTCATTCGTCTCTAAATCAATAAATTCGTAAGGACGGTCTTCGAATTCAAAATCTGATTCAGTTTTTTTATCCGTCACGTGAAAAATTAATACTTCGTGAAGATTATGTTTCAAATGTTGAAGAGCTGAAAACAACCGTTCTGATTCATTAATATTGTCAAACATATCACTAAAAATAACCACCAACGAACGCTTATGAATACGGTCTGCAATTTGGTGAATAACATCTGCAACGGCAGTCTTTTTATTCGATGACGGTTTCTGCAAAATCGTTTCTAAATCCAAAAATATCTTGTGTACGTGCGAAGGAGTGGATTTAACGGGCGTTTGAATTTCTATTTCAGATGAAAAAGTCGTCAAGCTAATGGCATCTTTTTGCTTTTGAAGCATGTATGCTAAAGCCGCAGCTGCCATCGCAGAGAATATAATTTTGCCATTGGTTTTCTCTGGATAATACATGGAAGAGGACGTATCAATCAATAAATGACACCTTAGATTTGTCTCTTCTTCGTACCGTTTCGTGTATAATCTATCAGTCTTAGCAAAAACTTTCCAATCAATATGGCGTGTACTTTCGCCCGTATTATACAAGCGGTGTTCAGCAAATTCTACTGAAAAACCATGAAAAGGTGATTTATGCAGACCCGTAATAAACCCCTCAACCATCTGTTTGGCAAGGAATTCTACGTTTCCATATTCTCTAATTTTAGCTAAATCCATTGTCAGTTGGCAGTTTTTAGTAGGCAGTAGGCAATTTCCTAATCCCTCAATTCTTTATAATATTCTATAACGAAAGTACGAATATTATGCCACAAAATCAGGGATTAGTCATTGGTTAATAGTTAGTAACTGATGTTACGAAAGCACGAAGGGCTTTAATGTGAATAACCGTATGTTTCACATACGGGACAGAAAATACGGTACTCAAACCCTAAAAGGGTCAAATAGACTATTTTGCTTATTTATTTAACCCTTTCAGTGTTGTATTACACTCAATTATTTTCCGTGTGTGAAACATATCGTTATTCATGTTTAAGTCCTTCGGACTATTCTTGGCGTAATATCAGTTAGTAAAAAGAAAAAACAATACAGGGAATCAAGCACCAAGAAATTTTTTCAATTCCCCAATAACCAACTTCTACTTTCTCCGACGACTTTCCAAATATGCTTTCCGACGTTGTTTTGATAATTTTCTTAAATATGAACTTACTCGTAAACGACGATATTTAAACTGTGGATATTTACGTTTACGCCAATTCTTTTTTAATCTGTAATAACGTTTATATTTGAGTTTCGTTTTCTGATAAAATCGTGGAACGAAACTTGGTGCCGAAGTCAAACTCAAAGAATCAAAAGGTTCAAGCATGATGTCGCCATCGAATCCAACCACTTTTAATTTTACTTTCGTAAGTCCTACTTGGGTCATCCTGAGCCACTTAGCTGGATTGTCAGTGAGGTCAATAATTCGCCCAGGTTTATACGGTCCTCGGTCATTTACACGAACTATCACGAAACGTTTATTCACTAAATTGGTCACTTCAACCATCGTTCCGAAGGGCAAAGTCATGTGTGCGGCTGTGTACTGATTTTTTTGGAGAATCTCGCCCGTTGAGGTTGGGCGGTCATAAAAAAAGTCTGCGTAAAAAGAGCCAATCCCGTAGGACTCATCCCCTAATTTTTGAGCTTTGGAAGTTGTGGAAACAACCGCCAAGATAAAAATTATTCCCAGAAGTTGTTTAATCATAAGTTTTAATGTGGAATTATTGTTGTTCGTGTCTCACAATATCTTCCATAGTGGAATACAAAAATACCAGTTTTCAATTCTAAATAAAAATTTATATTGGTTAAGTTCTATATTTTATCTAAATTCTTAAATTACTGTTCCTCAAAATTATCTGTTCTTATACTTATCATTTTACAAATTAGAGAATAGAGAAAAATCCATTTTTCGATTGTATTTTTGTAATACAATGCCACACTTCAAGCAAATACTTCCAAAATACTTTCTGCTTACAACCTCATAAAAATTTAAAAAATGCAAAAAAATAGTAAATTAATTCGCTACGTTTTCATCGCTTTCATGTTGTTTACAACCATGTTTTCGTATTACATTTGGCAACTTGCTAAAACACCAAATTATGCGGTGGACGAAAAAAAAGGTTTTGCGTTATTGATTCCAAAAGGGGCAAGTTTTGAAACGGTTTGGGATTCATTGAGGGTCAATAAAATTGTGAGAGATGAACTTTCCTTTAAGTTTTTAGCCAAATTATTGAAATATAAAGAACACGTAAAAGAAGGAAGATACATTATCAAGGCTAAAATGGGTAATTATGAACTCATTCAAAAACTTCGTTCGGGCGAGCAAGATGCTATTAAACTGACTTTCAACAATATACGTCTCAAAAAAGACTTAATTCATAAAATTGGTAACAGATTTTCCTTCGATTCCACGGCATTAGAAAAAGTGTTAACCGACACCGTCACTGCTCAAAAATACGGCTTTACTAATGAGACTTTTATGTGTATGTTTTTGCCAAATACCTACGAAGTTTTCTGGACATCCACGCCCGATGAATTATTGGTAACTATGAAAACGTGGTACGATAAATTTTGGACGGATGAACGCAAGCGAAAAGCTCAACAAGTAGGTTTAGACCCAATCAAGGCACAAATTATGGCTTCAATTGTGGAAGCGGAAACGAAAAAAGCCGATGAAAAACCGAGAGTGGCGGGCGTGTACATGAATCGTTTGCGTGATGGTATGCCTCTTGGTGCTGACCCAACAGTAATATTTGCTCATCAAGATTTTGGTATCAAGAGAGTAACAAAAGCACTCTTACAAATTGATTCTCCTTACAATACTTATAAATATATCGGCTTGCCTCCTGGACCAATCAATTTGCCCGATTTAGCTTCAATTGATGCCGTTTTGAGTTTTGAAAAACACGATTATTTGTATTTTTGTGCCAAAGAAGATTTTTCGGGCTATCATAATTTTGCCGTTAATTATACCGACCATTTGAACAATGCCAGAATCTATCAAGAGGCTTTGAATAAGAGAAATATTATGAGATAGGGAAGAATTGGGGATTTGGGATTAGGTAATTAGGGATTAGTTTTATGAATATTTACTTAATTCTTGAATTAATTATTTTGAGTTATTTTTTATGTTTAAGACTAATCCCTAATTACTTAATCTCTAAACAAAATATGTACATCCACAAAACCACATACCGAGTAAGATATGCCGACACAGACCAAATGGGCTACGTTTATTATGGAAATTATGCTCGTTTGTACGAAATTGGAAGGGTGGAAGCACTGCGAGATTTAGGATTTAGTTACAAACAAATGGAGGATTCGGGCGTGATGATGCCCGTTTATGAAAATTACTCAAAATACGTTTCTCCTGTTCTATACGATGAATTAATAACCATCAAAACCACCATAAAAATGATTCCATCTGCCAGAGTTGTTTTTCACTACGAAATCTTAAATCAATTGGAAAAAATCGTTCATATTGGCGAAACTACCTTGGTTTTTGTTAAAATGGAGAATAACCGATTAACAACTGCTCCGAAGGATTTACTGGAAAAATTAAATCCATATTTTGCGAAATAAATGCAATTGAAACTAAGAAATACTAAATTTTATAATTCAACAAAAACTTTCTTGCAAACTCATTATTTGCGAGATAACTCTACTACTTTTTATCAATTATTGACCATTTTAAGAAGTAAATTATTAAGATTTGATATTGATGTTCGTGCCGCCGCAGTAGCTTATAATTTTACCTTAGCAATTTTTCCAACGATAATTTTTCTCTTTTCAGTAATTCCTTACATTCCAGTTCAAAATCTTGATTTACAAATTCTGAATTTACTATCCGAAGTAATGCCCGCTGGAATTTTTGAAGAAGCCAAATTAACAATCACGGAAATTGTAAGTAAACCAAGGGGAAGTATTTTATCTTTTGGATTTTTTTTCGCCCTCTACGCTTCCACAAGTGGCATGATGGCGTTGATGACAGCTTTTAATATGACCAATGAAACAGCCGAAAAACGGGGATTCATCAAGTCAAGATTGATCGCTATGATGTTGAATTTTATGTTAACCTTCGTTCTTTTGATTTCGATTATTGTGTTAATTGTTGGAAGGTTTGCGGTTGATTTCCTATTTGATGAAGGACTTTTAAATCGTGATTTCAACTATTATATCTTCCAATTTATCTCATATTTAGTGGTATTTTCAGTCTTTTTTGTTACAATTTCAGTTATTTATTATATTGCCCCAGCCATTCCCAAACGATGGAAATTTTTTAATTCTGGTTCAATAACGGCTTCGATTTTGACCATTTTAGTCACAAATTTATTCTCCTATTATTTATCAAATTTCGCTTCCTACAATCGTCTTTATGGAGCAATTGGAACATTAATTGCCTTGATGGTTTGGTTTTATTTGATTGCTTTGATTCTGATTATAGGATTCGATATTAATGCCAGTATTTCAGAAAGTAAGGATATTGAAAATAGAAAAGTACAAACTTAATACTTTCATAATATTTCAATTTGAATTCTAAATTTTTATGTAGCCAATGTAACTATGTGGTTGCAAGGTTTCACAAAAAAAGCCACACTTCATAAAAGTGTGGCTTTCCAATAACCCTAACCCATAAAAATCAATGAAGACAAAGATGTCTTTCATTTTCTTATGTTAAATGTATTGCCAACTCCGTGCCAAATTTTTAATTCGCTCTCAAATATTTAAAAATATGTCTGAAATAAATCCACTTGTTTCTGTCATTTCCATATGTTACAATCATGAAAAATATCTTGAAGAGTGCTTACAATCGGTTGTAAATCAGACGTATAGCCAAGTAGAACTGATAATTGTGGATGATTTTAGTACGGATAAAAGTCGAGAAAAAATTTTAGAATTTATTAATGCTAATCCTTCTATTCAGTACATTTTTAACGAAACTAATATTGGAAACTGTCGTTCGTTTAATCAAGCATTTAAAATTTCTACAGGAAAATATATTATTGATTTATCCACGGATGATGTTTTATTGCCTAATCGGATTGAAGAGCAAGTGAATTTAATGGAAGTTTCTGATGAAGTAGGAGTTGTGTTTTCGGATGCTAATTATATCAACGAAAAATCTGATTATATCGGTAATTTTAGAAAAAATGTTAAATTATCAATTGGGAATGTCTATGAAGATGTTTTGGCAGGAAGGTGCTACACCATGCCAGTAACGATGATGATGCGAAGAACTATTTTAGAGCAATTAAACGGTTATGATGAAACATTGGCGTATGAAGATTTTGATTTTTGGGTTCGTTCCTCTCGAATATGCGAATATGGCTACGTTCCGAAAATACTTTCATATCAACGAATATTAAATGGTTCTCATTCAACAAAATTCTTTGTTAAGAATAGTCCATTAGTGCAATCATCCGTTAAAATTTGCCAAAAAGCATATTTGCTAAATGAAACAGAATCTGAAAATAATGCGTTAGTTATTCGATTGAGATTTGAATTATTACGATGTGCTTTTACCGAAAATTTTGAATCAGGAAAAAGTGTTTTACTATTACTGGATAAAATGAGAGGACACAATTTTAAAAGTTTTATTGGTAAAGTCTTAATTTATTTAAAGTTACCAATCAATCCTTTGTATGTTCAAGTAATGACTTTGAGGCGATATGTTAGGTATCGGTTTAGCATTTTTTAACTTAAAATAATGGCGGAATTTATAAAATTATACGAAAAAGGCACTGACATGCGTAAAATTGAACACATTGTTTCAGTTTTGGGTGATGGAGGCGTGATTATATATCCAACCGATACAGTTTACGGAATGGGTTGTGACATACATAATGCACGGGCAGTTGAAAGAATTTGTCAGATAAAAGGTATCAAGCCAAACAAAAATAATTTTTCATTTATCTGTAATGATTTAAGTAATATTTCTGACTACGCAAAGGTTTCAACGGCTACTTTTAAGTTGATGAAAAAGCATTTGCCTGGACCATTTACTTTCATTTTGGATGGAAATAACAAAGTGCCAAAGGTTTTATCCCAAAGTAAAAAAACGGTCGGAATTCGTATTCCATACAATGTGATTCCGAGGTTGATTGTTGAAGTTTTAGGTAATCCAATTATCACAACGTCTTTACACGATGATGATGATATTTTGGAATATCCTACCGACCCAGAATTGATTTTTGAGAAATTTCAGAATTTAGTAGATATTGTGATTGATGGTGGATATGGAAATAATGTGCCTTCAACCATTGTGGATGCGACAAATGATGATTTTGAGATTTTGAGACAAGGAGCGGGGTTTTTGGATTGAAATTGCCTGAGCGACCCCGTCTGAATTTAGATTCGTCAGATTAAAGGATTTAATGTATTTAGAACGCAAATTCCGTTTAATCCTCTAATCTGACGAATCTAAATTCAGACATCTTTTCTACGATTTCAACTCTCTAAAATTACTTTTCACAACATCCTCCTCATTCCGTTTATGCTTCCAACGCCTGTGCGACCACAAATAATCTGATGGATATTTATGGATGGATTGCTCTAAAATCCTTACAAAACGCTCCGTTATTTCTCCCATAGAAAGATTTTGATACTCATTTGAAATGGCAATTTCCGTAAATTCAATTTCATAATATCCTCTTTTCATTCTTCTCATTTCCGAAAAAATTACTGGATAATCATATTTTCGGGCAATGCGTTCTGTACCCGTAAAAAATCCAGAATCTTGGTTTAAAAAAGTAGTCCAATAAGCTGATTTCCAGTTTTGAGGGGACTGGTCTGACCCTAAAACTAAGGCACGGGTAATATCTTTTCTGTCAACTGTTTTGCGTAGAGTATCTTGCTTTTCAATTAAAGGAGTAATAGTAAATCGGCTACGAATAAACAAAGTCAATTTGTCAAAAAGCGGGCTACTGAGCTTTTGATAGACAATATCCATTGGAATTCCAGATAGATTTAGTGGATGAAGTAACCATTCCCAGTTTGAGATATGCCCAGTAACAATGATTACTGACTGATTTTTGTCCGTATATTTTTTAACAACTTCAAGATTTACAATTTTAACTCGGTCATTTATTCCGTCTTTTGTTATCGAATATCCTTTTAAAAATTCAATAAATAAATCTGCAATATGCTTGTAAAAACCTTTGGCGATTTGCTTAATTTCAAATTCATTTTTCTTAGGAAAAGAATTACGAAGATTCTCAAAAACAACTTTTTTTCGATAGCCAACTACTTGATAAATAATAAAATAAGCAAAATCGGAGATGCCATACAGTACAAAAAGAGGTAACTTTGAGAAGTATTTAAAGAAAAGCATAATTGTGGCTTTTGGCTGTTGGCTATCGGCTGTCAGCATTAAAAATAATTTATAGAAACAAACTATAAGTGCAATTACTCACTCAGAATATGCATCCCGTTCACTAAATCACAGATTGAATAAATGACCATTGAACTACAATATTTACCAAGTCTGGAATATTTTTGTGCCATTCTCAAAAACGATGAAATCATTGTCGAAGCACATGAGTATTTCGAGAAGCAAAGTTATAGAAATCGTTGCAGAATTCAGACAACAAATAAAATTGATACTTTAACCGTTCCTGTTCAGCATGGAAACAAAAAAGTGTTGATTCGAGATTTGAGAATTGATTATTCCCAAGATTGGACTCGCCGACATTGGGGTGCAATTCATTCTGGGTACGGAAAATCGCCTTTTTTTGAATTTTATTCAGAATATTTCAAAAAAATGTTAGACAAAAAACCTGACTTTTTGTTCGATTTAAACCTTGAACTCCTGACAATTTGTCTGAAACTTCTTCGTCTCGAAAAAAAGATTATATTTACTGAATATTACCAAAAAAACGTTGAAAATGATTTCAGAGGGCTGATTCACCCCAAAAGAAATCATGATTCGAATAATCTCTATCAAACTTTGGCATACAGGCAAAACTTTGGCAACGAATTTGATCCGAATCTTTCCATTCTTGATTTATTATTTTGTCAAGGAAACCAATCATTATCGGTTTTAAAAGAGAGTTTGATTATTGAACAAATAAATTAGAATTACCGTTAAGAATAAAAGCCAAAATAATGCAAAAGAGTTATTTTAAAGATTGGACATTAGACAAGATAGATGATGCTTTTGGAACTGCTCAAGTTGAAGAATTACCAATTTTGAACGAATTACTGAATTTTGATTATCAAGTTGATGATTTCGAACGAAGATATTTATCTATGTTGAGCAAAGACTACCTTAATCTTGGTGGAGACAATTGGAATGAAGTAGAACTTGAAAATAAAATTATTAGTCCTGTCATTGTTTTTTCAGGAATTCAAAATAAGAAATTTTCTTATTTCTTAGAAAGAGATTTGGCTACCACAATTGATCAATTTGAATTATCTGGAAGAGTTGATGGAATGATTGCAACGGGCTTTAGAAGTCCGAAAGTTCCTCATTTTTGTTTAAATGAATACAAGCGACAAACAGACCCCGATGGAGACCCACAAGGACAGGCATTAATAGCGATGTTGGTTGCTCAAAAAATAAATGATAATCAAAAGCCCATCTATGGTAGTTATATAATTGGACGGAATTGGTATTTCTTGGCATTAGTCGGTAAAGAATACGCAATTAGTAAAGACTTTTCTTGTGTGGATGATGAAATGTTTGATATTTTTAGAATCCTGAAAAGTTTGAGAGTGCAGATTGAAAAGTTAATCTAAAGAAAACATGAAACCTTACAATCCAGAATTCGTGAAAGATTTTAGAAAGTCATCAAAGTGTGATTGTAAGGAAAACTACCCGAATAAATATTAGTGAATTGTGAACTAAGGATTATCTAAAAAAGAATAGTTCAAAAAAGTAATTTATAAAATCAAAACATCAACTCAAAACTCTTACATGGAGGCGAAATTTTCAAATAGAGTAAAAGAGGTTATCTCTCTCGGACGTGAGGAGGCAATCAGGCTGGGGCATGATTACATCGGAACGGAACACCTCATTTTGGGTATGATTCGTGAAGGTGAAGGCATCGCTCTTGACTTAATCATCAAATGTGGGACAACATTGGATGATTTGCGAGTAACGATTGAACAAGCCACTCGAAGTACTGTTCGATCTACTTATACCATCAAAAATAAGCAAGATATTCCGCTCTCACGACAGTGCGAAAAGGTATTGAGAGTGACTTATTTAGAAGCAAGAATTTTTAAAACTAACCTGGTCGGAACTGAACACTTGTTGATGGCGATTCTTAGAGATGAGGATAATTTAGCCAAACAAATTCTCGAAAAGTTCCAAATTCATTATGAACTAATTAAAGACATGGTAGAATATCAATCAAACCCAAATATCAAATCGGGTCCATCAGACACTGATGATAACGACGATGCAAGAATGTTTGCTGGCGGCGGAAATGCTGGCGGTGGAACATCTGGCACAAATAAAAACGCTGAAAAGTCGAAAACACCCGTTTTAGACAACTTTGGTAGAGATTTAACGAAAGTTGCAGAATCTGGAAAACTTGATCCCATCGTTGGACGTGAGAAAGAAATTGAGCGTGTTGCCCAAATTTTATCACGTAGAAAGAAAAATAATCCAATTCTTATTGGTGAACCTGGTGTTGGTAAAACCGCCATTGCCGAAGGTTTAGCCCTCAGAATTGTTCAGAAAAAAGTGTCACGAGTATTGTTCGGAAAGCGTGTTGTAACGCTTGATTTGGCTTCTTTGGTGGCTGGAACAAAATATCGTGGACAATTTGAAGAGCGAATGAAGGCAGTAATGAACGAGTTGGAGAAAACACCAGACGTGATTCTTTTCATTGATGAACTTCACACAATCGTGGGTGCGGGTGGTGCATCAGGTTCTTTGGATGCTTCAAATATGTTCAAGCCAGCCTTGGCTCGTGGTGATATCCAAGTTATCGGAGCCACAACTTTGGATGAATATCGTCAATATATTGAGAAAGATGGAGCCTTGGCACGTCGTTTTCAAACGGTGATGGTGGATGCTACGACAATTGAAGAAACGATTGAAATCTTGAATAACATCAAGGATAAATACGAAGAGCATCACCACGTAACGTACACACCCGAAGCCATTGAGCAATCGGTGAAGATGTCTGAAAGATATATTTCTGATAGATTCTTGCCTGACAAAGCCATTGACGTTATGGATGAAGTTGGAGCGAGAGTTCACATCATGAACATCTCCGTTCCAGAGGATATTGTTCGTTTGGAAGATGCGATTGAGAACATTAAGAAAGAGAAAAATGCGGTGGTGAAATCGCAAAAATATGAAGAGGCAGCACAATTAAGAGACCGTGAAAAACGCCTCTTAGATCAATTAGACCGTGCAAAACGTGAGTGGGAAGAAGATACAAAACGTCGTCGTTATACAGTTACCGAAGAGAGTGTTGCAGAGGTGATTGCACAAATGACGGGTATTCCAGTAAGTCGTGTTGCCGCAACGGAGGGTCAGAAATTGTTGAATATGAATGAAGAAATACAAGGTAAAGTTATTGGTCAAGATGTGCCAATTGCCAAACTTGTGAAAGCAATTCAACGTACTCGTGTTGGTTTAAAAGACCCTAAAAAGCCAATTGGTTCATTCATTTTTTTAGGCCCTACGGGTGTTGGAAAAACGGAATTAGCGAAGGTTTTAGCTACTTATTTGTTCGATAAAGATGATGCCTTGGTAAGAATTGACATGAGTGAATACATGGAGAAATTCAGTGTATCTCGCTTGATTGGAGCTCCTCCGGGCTATGTTGGATATGAAGAAGGTGGACAATTGACCGAAAAAATTCGTCGTAAGCCTTATGCAGTTGTGTTGTTGGATGAGATTGAAAAAGCTCACCCAGACGTGTTTAATATTCTGTTGCAAGTGTTGGATGATGGTATTTTGACGGATGGAATGGGGCGTAGAGTTGATTTCAGAAATACAATTATCATCATGACTTCAAACATTGGAGCAAGAGATTTAAAGGATTTTGGATTAGGAATCGGTTTCTCTTCAAAAACTAAGATTGATAACATTGATGAGGCGATAAAAGGAACCATTCAAAGTGCATTGAAAAAAGCATTTTCACCAGAGTTTTTGAATCGTTTGGATGATGTAATCGTCTTTAACTCTTTGGAAAGAGAACATTTGCACAAAATTATTGATTTAATGTTGAATAAGCTCTTTGTTAGGATTAGTGCACTGGGTTACAGCGTTGAGTTAACGGAAAAAGCAAAAGATTTCATTGCAGAAAAAGGCTATGATTCGCAATACGGAGCAAGACCACTGAACCGTGCCATTCAGAAATATTTGGAAGACCCTGTGGCAGAAGAAATTTTGAAAGGCGATCTTTCTGCGGGAGACGTTATCATGGCAGATTATTCTGGCGAAGGTGAAGAACTAACAATTTCAAGAGTTTTAGCTGGTGCTGTAACAGAATAATTAAAATATAAGATTCAAAAAGAGGGCGATTTCGTCCTCTTTTTGTGTTTTATGGGTTCTCGAAAATTGATTATTTCAATTCATTTGAATTAACCAAAACAATTATTATTTTTGTGGGGATTCGTTATATCAGATAACAAATACCTTCAAATTTGACTTATTTTCCAGTTAATTCTAATTTATGTATTTATTTTAGCCCCCCACTAATATGAATTATTTTAATAAACCTCCAAGATTAGTTTTAGGTTTGATTTTATTTTTTTGCTTCAATACTCAAATTATTGCACAACTAAGACCACTTTATTCAAATGGGAGAATGGTGAACTCGAATGTTCCCGTTCTGGATTCAGCAGAAAGAGCAAGTATGCCACGAATGGTTTTATTGGAAGATGCTTTATCAATCGAAAATCCTTCACAATTGAAGTATAAAAAGAAAGTAGAAATTAGATTATTTCAAGTAGTTAATGCTCTGAAATTCAATTTGTATATTGACAATAAATATAAACAAAAAGTAACAATCAAAGTCTTAGATGGTAGCGGGATAACTATTTTTGAAGATGTCCCTACTGAACACGAGAAGTTTCAACGATTGTATGACATGACTTTTTTGACGGACAAAGACGTATATTATTTCACCGCATTTTACGATAATCAAGATCACTACTTCTTCCCAATTCGCTTAGAGTCAAAAGAAACCATTGATGAAGTAGCAAAACTAAGTATAGAATATCCAATTGAAAAAGGCAAAAATTAATTTTTGCCTTTTTTTCGTTTAATGAATTTTACCTTCAATAATTTCAATTACATAAAATGTCTCATAAAATCCTTATTGACGATTATACATACACTTCTTATTTTAATGAAAATTTAGATTTGGATATAGTTCTTAAAAATGCTTCAATTTTCTATGAAAGTATGGAAGCACGAAGAAGCGTACGAGATTTTTCAGATAAACCTGTAAATCAAGAAGTTATAGAAAAAATTATTCAAACTGCCTCAACCGCTCCATCGGGAGCTCACAAACAACCGTGGACTTTTGTGGCTATTCAAAATCAAGAAATTAAATCTGAAATTAGAAAAGCGGCAGAAAAAGAGGAGTATGAGAGTTATACAAATCGAATGACGGATGAATGGAAGGACGATTTAAAACCTTTGGGAACAGATTGGCAAAAGCCTTTTCTGGAAGTTGCTCCGTGGTTGATTGTTATTTTTTCTCAAACAACTGCACCAAATAAATCTAAGCATTATTACGTTCAAGAATCATGTGGTATTGCCGCTGGATTTTTGATTGCGGCTATTCATCAAGCGGGTTTATGTACACTCACGCATACACCAAGTCCAATGAATTTTTTGAAGAAAATATTGAACCGACCAGATAATGAACGTCCTTATTTATTGCTTCCAGTTGGCTACGCTTCTCGAAGTTGCTATGTACCTGATATTCAGCGAAAAACGTTGAGCGAAGTAGCTGTATTTATCTAAAAATATCTTCAATATTTAAAAAGAAACCGTCAATAATAATTGACTGCAAAAGTCCTTTTTGACTTAATTTTTGATATAATTCGTAAACATTATTATGATTTACGTATTGTTCGATACACTTTTTTTCTGGGTCAATAATCCAGTATTCTTTTACATCATGCCTTGCGTAATCATCAAATTTAATGGTTCTATCATTCAACTTGGTAGATTCAGATAATATTTCAACAATCAAATCAGGGGCTGGAAATAGAAGTTGTTTTTCAGTAAATAAATTAGATTTCGATTTATTGAAAAACACAATATCAGGTTCATAATCATTACGAGTTAATCGAATCATTACTTTTTCCACACCAACTTCTCCCAAATCATTTTCCTCAACATGACTTATCAACCTTGAAGAAAGAGCGGACGAAACTTTCCAATGTCTTCTCATAACAGGCGAATGTAGAATTATCTCTCCATTAATAAATTCGGCATTTATATTTTCATGAATCAAATCATAGAATTCTTGACGCTTTGCTTTTTCAATTTCAACAGCCTCTTGAAGTTGTTGGAAAACGGTCATAAAATCAAGTGAATGCTTTATTTGTTCAACTATTTCTAATGGATTATTCATATAAACATTGATTTTTACATAAATTTAACAGATAATTATTGATTAAACAACTGTATTTGCAAATGCAAAATTCCCTTCTTTCCCCGTTTTTCCGTACCTTTGTAGTATGTTATCAATCAATAATTTATCGTTTTATTTCGGTTCACGTCCCATGTATGATGGGGCGAATTTACACATCAAGCCCAAAGACAAAATAGGTCTTGTTGGGGCAAATGGCACGGGCAAATCCACGCTTCTTCGCATCATCGATGGGGAATATTTACCCGACGGTGGTTCTATTTCAAGATCGGGAGATTGTACAGTCGGATTCTTGAATCAAGACTTGCTTTCGTATCAATCAGAAGAATCAATTTTGACGGTTGCGATGCAAGCCTTCGAGCGTCAAAATTTCCTCCAAATTGAAATTGACAAGGTTCTTCATAAAATGGAAACAGATTATGAAGATTCTGATATTGATAAATTAGGACGTTTTCAAGATGAGTTTGAAAACTTAGGCGGTTACACCATGCAATCCGAAGCAGAGACAATCTTGGAAGGTTTAGGTTTTTCAACCGAGGAATTACAACAACCGCTTCACACCTTTTCAGGAGGGTGGAGAATGCGGGTTATGTTGGCAAAATTACTCCTTCAAAAACCATCATTGTTAATGCTTGATGAACCAACCAACCACTTGGACTTGCCATCAATCGAGTGGGTTGAAAACTATATAAATACCTACGATGGAGCAATTATTGTGGTTTCTCACGATAGATTTTTCTTAGATAATACCGTTAATACAATTGTGGAAGTGACAGGGGCAAAGTTGGTTTCTTATGCGGGTAATTACGAGTTTTTTGTGGAAGAAAAAGCCCTTAGAAATGAAATTCAGAAAGGAGCTTACGAAAATCAACAACAAGCAATCAAGCAAACGGAGCTATTTATTACAAGATTTAAAGCAAAAGCAACGAAGGCTCGTCAAGTGCAATCAAGAGTGAAGGCTTTGGAGCGTTTGGATAAAATAGATGCTGTTGAGGATGACAATGCGAAAGTGAATTTTAAGTTTAATTTTGGAACGCAACCTGGTCGTTTCATCATGACTTTGGATAAAATAACGAAGGCGTATGGACCTAAAAAAATCCTAACAAATACGGCTGGAATGATTGAAAGGGGCGATAAAATTGCCTTGATTGGAGCAAACGGAAAAGGAAAATCAACACTTTTAAGAATCATTGACGGCTCAGAACCCATTGATGGTGACAGAGTTTTGGGACATAATGTGATTGATTCATTTTATGCCCAACATCAATTAGAGAGTTTGGATGTTAATAATACCCTTCTGGACGAATTGAAAATGACGGGAACGGGGAAATTAGAAACTGAATTGCGAAGTATCTTAGGGTGTTTTTTGTTCTCTGGTGATGATGCTTTTAAGAAAATTAAGGTGCTTTCGGGAGGTGAAAAATCAAGGGTTGCTTTGGCAAAGGTTTTGATTTCGGAGGCTAATTTTTTGCTTTTAGATGAGCCTACCAATCACTTGGATATGATGTCGGTAAATATCTTAATTCAGGCTTTACAACAATATGAAGGTACTTTTGTGGTAGTTTCTCACGATAGATTTTTTGTTTCTGAGATTGCAAACAAGATTTGGTATATCGAGAATGAAGAGATAAAAGTTTATCCAGGCACGTATGATGAATACGAAACTTGGCAAGAACAACGCATTTT
>JAYUIP010000418.1:0-2287 GCA_043765945.1 Arcicella sp. | reverse complement strand
TTTTCAATTAATTTTAATTAGGATGGATACAACTTTAATTAATACACTTATGTTATTTTCTGCAATTAATAATTTCATGTTATACCTTCAACAAATAATCCGTCAATTTTCCTTCCAAATCATTCACCGACATATTTCTAAAAATGCCTCCGTGGTTGATGAATGATATTTCTCCTTTTTCTTCCGAAACCACGATGATTGCGGCATCGGTTTGTTCGCTCATGCCAAAAGCCGCACGGTGTCTGAAACCCAAAGTAGGCGAAATTGTGCCACTCTCAGAGACTGGTAACATACATCTTGCCGCCGCCAAACGTCCTTCTCGGATAATTACGGCTCCATCGTGGAGGGGACTGTTTTTATGAAAAATGCTCAAAAGCAGTCGTTTAGAGACTTCCGAATCAATGACATCGCCCGATTCAATATATTTTTTCAAGTCATCTTCTCGCTCAATCACAATTAAGGCTCCCGTGTGGGTTGTTGCCATATTTTTGGTGGCTTCAACGATGGATTGAAGCGAAGTAATATTTTCTTTGGTGATTTTTGGGGTATAAAATTTCCTCAAAAAAGTATTTTCACGGATAGATGTCGAACGACCTAACATCATCAAAAAACGCCTAATTTCTTGTTGGAAAATTATTAATAATGCCAAAACGCCCACATTCATAAACTGACCTAAAATTGCGGATAACAATTCCATTCCCAAGGCTTTAGCCACTAAATAAACGGCATAAATGAGGATATAGCCAAAGAAAACTTTGTTGGCAATACTCCCCTGAATCAGTTTATAGACCTGATACAACAGAAAAGCGACAAGAATTATGTCTAAAATATCAATCCAATCAATCGTTAAAAATCCTATTTGCATAATGTTTTTTCGGGTTAAGATATTGGCACGCAGATGACGCAGATGCCTTCGGCAACGCAGATTAACGCAGATTTTTTTAAAATAACTAATTATTAAAGTTGCTTTTTATATTATTCGGATGCCTTAAAAAAGATCTGCGAAAATCTGCGTTGCGAAGCATCTGCATCATCTGCGTTCCATCAGTCCTAAAAGTAAATTTGCGTTAGGACATATTTTTGCGTATTCATCTTTTCTCGAAGGCTCACAAACGCCTGGGAAATCGCCTTTCTTTCCCATCACATCCGTAATTACTTGAAAATGAAGGTGAGGTGACCAATTTCCATTGATGGGATAATTACCAAATTCGGCAATTTTCTCACCCGCTTCAATGTTCTTTCCTTCGTATAATCCTTCGAGGCATTCCAAATTTAGATGTCCGTAGAGGGTATAAAAAGTCTCGCCTTCCAGAATATGTTCTAAAATAATCGTTGGACCATAATCTCCGATGTTGTTATTATTGGCAAAACTGTGAACTTTCCCTTGCATGGGAGCATAAATAGGCGTACCCGCTTTTGCCCAAACATCAACGCCTAAATGGATCGAACGGGGTTCGGCAGCTTGTTGAAAATGTTGGGTGTTTCGATAAATGTAGCGATTTTCCAAGTATCCTCCAACCGCACAGACGGCATTAGTTTCCTTAATTTTCCGAGAAACGTATTCATCCATTACTTTAACATTCAATAAATCCAAGGAATGTAAGTCGATATTATTTTCGGTTAAGTCAATGTGCAGAACCGTATCTTTCTGAAAATCGAAAGGCACGATTGAGTGGAATTTGTGGGATTTTAATATGTCTATAATCATAGTATTAGTTGGCACGCAGATGACGCAGATGCTTCGCAATCGAAACGTCGAACCGCACAGATTTACGCAGATTTTTTAAATGGTAGTTATCAATATAATTTTAGTTTTTAACAATAGTATTGCGAAATTGAATCTGCGAAAATCTGCGGTGCGAAGCATCTGCGTCATCTGTGTGCCATTGTTAAGCCCAGACCTGCGTTCCTTCCGTGCAGTTTTTGCACATCTCAATTTCTGAACGAGAACGCATGAGCGTTTTTCTAAATTTTTGATAATTTTCACCAAACCATAAGTCCTTGAAAGTTTGAGTTTTAACATCGCCCAAACGATAATGAGCATCTTTATCGAAACAACATGGCACAACCAGACCATCCCAAGTTATCACGCATGAATGCCACATTTTCCAACAATGATTTACTAATTTATTCTTGATTTTATAACTTCCATCACGCTGTTTGGTGTATCGTGAATATTCATCAATCGTTGGGATCAAGTCAGAACCTTGCTTATAATCATAAATTTGGGCAGTTTTTAATCCAACTTCATCTACGCCCAACTCTTTAGCCAACTCATGCACTTCCG
>JAYUIP010000417.1:0-2288 GCA_043765945.1 Arcicella sp. | reverse complement strand
CAATGGGATGCGTTGGGTCAATTTTTACTTGGAAAATCGCCCCAGAAATTTGTTGAGCCCCTCTGTATCGTTCCGCCAATGCGTAGGGTTTTGGAGATGACGTATCGGCAGGAATCGTTTTGATTTTTACGGGCGAAAGTCCTTTGGATGTTACCCAATTCACCGCATCGGTCATGGCAATTAATATACCACCCGCCCGTACCCACGATTTAATTTTCTCTTCTTCCAAGGTATTAAAATCGCCACTCGAAAGAATTAACGTGTTGTATTTCTCCAAATTCATGCGGTTGGCTTGAGTAATATCCGCCATCGTGAGGGGAATATTTACCCGAGTATCCAACAAATGCCAAATCTCCCCAGCATCATTTGGATTGACATTTAATCCTGTGAGCATCAATGGTTTAGGCTGTCTGATGGGAGAAAAAAGACTACTGCCCAAATCAATCCCATTGGGTGTTAAGCCTGTATTCATGGCATAAAAATCAACGCCATCTCGCTCTGCCAACGTTTGTAAAAGTGTGTTAAGACTTTCAAAATTAGCTTGTTGATTTGACCCCATCGTAATTTCAATTGTCCCGTAACTAAATTCTTTTGTGCCACCATCAATTACGCCTGTGAAAGGTTCAGTGGCTACTTTCAATTTATAGCCCTTTTTCTGCAATTCATACGCCGATCGTGGGGCGAAATAACTGTTCCATTCAAACACATATCCGTAATTACTTTTACCAATTACTTTACCTTTCATCAACTCATTTTTTGTCAATTTTGCTCCCAAAGTCAAAGGTATTTTCACTTCCGAGTAAGGCACATTGAAGCAATGAGGCATTGACCAAGCGGAGATATCGTAGAAAAGAGAGTCTTCGAAAGTAGTCCGTTTTTCAAAAATTCCATGGATTAATCGGTGTTGCGGTTGACTCAGAGGAACGATATATGACGAGCCTTTTTTGAAAGATTTACCTTCTAAATTTTCGTCTTTCGCTACTTCAAAAACATCAATTTCGTGCTGACGAAGAATCCTTATCATCTCTGAAACCTTCACAGGGTCATTTCCACCCCCAAAAACGTAGGATTGGGTTGCGGAAGCATTTTTTTCTTGGTAAAAATTTCGCTGATAATCCAACAACTCCTGACGCATATTTCGGGCGGCTTTGAGGGTTGAAAGCGTGGTAGTAAACTGATTTCTGACGGTGAAAGCAAAACTAATATTTCCGTTTTGAGTTTCCTGTAAATGTCCTCTCGAACTGGCTTGTTCAAACAAAATGCCGATTGAACCCTGCACGTCTGGCAAGGTCGAACCTTTCCCGTAATAAAAATCATCGTAACCTTCTTTTGTGAAATATAAAGAGCCAATTTTATCCAAGGCTTCGGCATGAAATTTCCCGATTTTTTCGGTTAAATCAATGTTCTTTTTGGGTGTAAGCGGGTGCGTACGAGTGGGGATTCCAGGCTGAAAAAAGAAAGAAGAATTGGGTCCCATTTCATGATGGTCGGTTAGAATATTGGGCTTCCACTCATGAAATTTCTGAATTCTGCCCTTGCTTTCTGGGTGTTGGGTATAGAGCCAATCACGGTTTAAATCAAACCAATAGTGATTATACCTTCCACCTGGCCACATTTCGTTGAGTTCACGACTGTTAGGGTCGGCAACTAAATTTTGACTTTTATTGGCATTCACCCAACTCGAAAAACGTTCGCCGCCATCGGGATTAATTCTGGGGTCAATCAAAATGACGATTTCATTCAAAAGAGAATCAATTTCTGGTCCTTGTGCCGCTGCCAAATAATAAGCCGCCAACATGGAAGCATTTGTTCCGCTGGCTTCGTTTCCATGCACCGAATAGCCCATCCAGACCACGGCAGGCATATTTTTGGTATCTAATTTTGCGGCTTTATCGGGTTCGATTAAAGCGTGGTGGTCGGCTTTAATTTGAGCAATATTAGCCAAATTTTTAGGAGAAGTAACAGTCATTAAAAGCAATGGACGATTCTCATACGTACGCCCATACTCAACCATACTTACCCGATTTGAGAGTTCGGCAATCTTCTTAAAATAACCAATTAAAGCATCGTACTGAATGTGCCAATCGCCCACCTGATAGCCCAAATATTGCTGTGGCGTGGGTATTTTGGGGTCGTAAGTGACATTTTGTGGTAAATAGTAGTTGTCTTTTACTTGCCCAAAACTGAGTTGAGCCATGAATAAAAACAAAAAAGCGGCGAACCGCTTGATGTTAGGTAAATTGTTTTTCATTGGTTTGGTTTGTTGTTGTTTATAGTACAATTATACG
>JAYUIP010000416.1:0-6541 GCA_043765945.1 Arcicella sp. | reverse complement strand
ACGGTTTTGAGGTTGATATTGCCTACGATGGCATGATTGGGAAGCACCTTGCCAAGAAAAATCAGTATCAAATCATCGTTTCTGATATCATTATGCCAGGAATTAATGGTTTGCAAATGAGCAAAGAATTACGTCAAGAAGGCATCACTACGCCCATTTTAATGCTTACCGCTCTGGGTAGTATCGAAGAAAAATTGATGGGCTTTGATGCGGGGGCAGATGATTATTTAGTGAAACCCTTCGATTTTTTGGAACTCTTGGCTCGCATAAAAGTATTAGCAAAACGAAGTACCCAAATGCCGTTGCCGATCACAGGTAATACATTGAATTACAGTGACTTAGAAATGAATCTTGATGCTCATTCCGTAACAAGAGGAGGCGATAAAATTGACTTAACCGCCCGTGAATTTGCTTTGTTGGAATATCTTCTACGCAACCACGGAAAGGTAATTTCAAAGGCTGATATTGCTCAAAAAGTGTGGGATAGTCGCTTCGATATGGGAACGAATGTCATTGAAGTTTTTATGACAATGTTACGGAAAAAAGTGGATAAAAATTATGACACAAAACTAATTCATACGCAATATGGCGTTGGATATGTGTTGAAAGTGGAAGAATAAAATATGCAAATCAGAGCCAAATTAACCCTTCAATTTACACTCTTAGTTTCTGTGATTGTGTTGGCAATCTTCGTGGTGATTTATTGGCTTCGGAATAATTATATTGAAGAAGAATTCTATAAACGATTAACCCAAAAAGCCTCAACTTCGGCTGAACTTTTAGTAACCGTTAAAGAGGTGAATGCCAAGCTGTTAAAGAAAATTCAGAAAGCAAACAATGATGTTTTATACCGTGAAAATTTAATTATTTATGATTATAAAAACATCAAAGTATTTTCTGGGAATGATACGATTCGGTTCAAAGTTACACCTGAAATGCTCAATCAAGTGCAAAAACAGCATTTTGCGAAATTCAAGCAAGGAGATTTCAAAATTGTTGGAATGCTTTATACTGATAGATTTAATCGAGTGGTAACTGTTGCGGGAGCAGTGGATAAAGCGGGACAAAAAGACCTTGAAAACCTTAAAAATATTATGATTTCGCTGTTTTTGTTCGTTTTGATTGTGGTGTCGTTGGCAGGTTGGTATTTTGCGGTAAGAGCATTATCGCCCATTTCCGAAGTCATTCGACAGGTGCAGTCCATTTATCCTCAAAATGTTAATCAACGGCTTACTATTCAAAATCCAAAAGACGAAATTGGGCGACTTACCGCCACTTTTAATGAACTTTTAGAAAGGATTACGGAGGTTTTTAGGCTACAAAATCTCTTCGTTTCCAACGTCTCGCACGAGATGAAAAATCCTTTGATGAAAATCGGTTCGCAGATTGATGTTGCTTTGTTAAAAGGACGTTCTCCTGAAGAGTATTTATCAACATTACAGTCAGTTAGGCAAGATATTCGAGAAATGGGACAGCTTTCAAATACGCTATTGGAACTCGCAAAAGTGAGCGATTTGAACCATAAATTGATGTATGATGAAGTCCGTTTGGATGAAACCATTTGGGAAGCGGGCGACCTTTTACTGCAAGCCGAACAAAAATATCAAGTACAAGTGGATTTTGCCGATGGATTGGAAGAGGATACGCAATTAGTCGTGAAAGGGAACGCTCAATTACTGAAAACTGCCTTTGTAAATCTGATGGAGAATGGCTGTAAATTCTCTGAAAACCATTCCGTGAAAGTGAGTTTACATTTTGAGAAAGACCATATTGAAGTACAATTTACGAACCAAGGAGTCATGGAAAAACCTGAAATGGATTTGATTTTTGAGCCTTTCTATCGCAGTCAGAATACGGCAAGTATTAAAGGGTATGGCGTGGGATTATCGTTAGTAAATAGAATCGTGAAACTTCACGGGGGAAATATCACAGTACAATCACTTGATAATCAGACGGTCTTTGTGTTATGGTTGCCTTATTCGGTGGGTGCATTATTGAAATAAAACTAAAATAACATCTGTCTCGCTGCCACATTCCAACGAATTCCGATTGAAGAAACCGTGTTGGTGTAATCTAATTTATCCACGGCACTATCGTATTTTCTATTCATATAATGTGCTTCAAAAAATAGATTATGCTTAATTTGATAAGATGCTCTAAAATCTAAAATAGCTGTAACTGTGCTTCTGCCTTGTCCTGTATAATTACCGTAGAGGTCATTATAAAGCACTTTTCTACTTTTAGTATCATAATTTTTCTGCACGTCTCCACCCCAGTTTTCCGTTAAAATTCTGTCTTCACCAAAATTTGCATAAATTACTTTGCCCGTCAATTGTAATTTATTGATGGGTTGCCAACGAATAATGTGCGACCATTCCTCAAAATTTGCTCCTAACGGATGGGCTAAATTTTGATTATAATGGGTATAATTGGCGTCATCGTAATGACTATACGTATAAGGGCGAGCATAATTCCACTCAACTTGATAATCTAAATTATTAACCCCAAAAACATCAATGTATTTACCTCCCGCTTGAACTCCAAACTTTTTTGCCCAGTAGCCTTTACCATTAAAAAACTCTCTTGAACTGAACTCATCTAACATAAACTGTCCATAAAGCGAAAATCTTTTAGCGAAATTATATTTAAAATCCAATCCAATAAAGGCATTATCTGCACTTCCTTGGTAGCTTTCTATGTAACGAAAAAACATTACTGGAATCAAATAATTAACATCAAAACCTCTTCCAGTAACGCTATCTCGCTGAAATACAACACTTTCTGATAAACCAATATTCAATTTTTTTGATATATTTATACTCAAATGATGAGATGTCATATACTTTCTCGGAAAGATTTGGTCGTAAGGCTTGAAACCAGTGTAAACCAACTGAGTCCAAAGATTTTGATATTGAAAAATGCCAACTGCTGTGTTTAGTTTTAGAAATAAATAGGGTGCCGCATTATCTGACAAAATCATCGAACGAAAACCATTTCCGATTATATTTTTATCATGACCAAATTGTAGTTGAATATTTTTAGTAGCCTGAAATGTAATATATGCCCTTGCAGAGAAAAAATCTGTACTATTTTTATCCTGTCGATATTCTTTGGTTAATCCTTCGCCTGGCATTCCTGGCAATCGTCCCGCAGTTCTTTGTTCGTTTTGATTATACTTTTCCACATGATCAGTCACGTAGTCAGGAATCACAGCAATATTATCGGCTAAAAAAGTATAGAATCCTACTTTCCGATTAATCATTCCTCTTACTTCAACGCCTCTTGTGTTCAATGTAAGGCTTCTTTTGCCATCTTGTCCTTCAAAAGAGCCAATTTCAAAATTGAATACAGGACTGGCATGAATATCAATTTCATCGTTAGAATTTGAGTAAGCATCAGCTTTTCTGTGGTAAAACACATTCCAAATTGGCTTGCGACTTTTCCCGATTGTATCAGGTTTTGCCCATTCCCAATTGTCATTCCGTAAGTATCCGAGATTAAATTTATCTTGATTTGATAAGTATATTGAAGTATCTGCCTGTACACTATCCACTAATCGAGCAATACTCTTTCGTGTATAAGGCTTCACGGTGGTGTGAAAACCTTCTGAGAACTTTCCACGTTTTATTTCGTAGCGGTCAATAAGATGATAATAATCTTGATTCAAAGGTGCAAACACGCTCTGAGCTTTTGATAAATAACTTATTGAAATAGAAATATATAAGGTAAGGAAAAGTAGTTTTTTAGACATAATTTTAAAACATAGTATGGGCTTATTCACTTGCAACGAATACCTTTGCAAGATAATAATTATTTAGCAACCATAAACCCAAAACCATGCCATTCGGTAAATATTTTACAGTAATTGCTTTAACTGCACTTAAATTTTTCAACGGTCCAATTGCAGGAATTGTGATGGATTTGACTTGGTATGAAACCGCTGTATGCTCAATTATTGGTATGATGTTGATGGTAACGTTGATGTCATTTTTAGGAAAACAAGTTCAAGTATGGATTAGTAATTATCGAAAAACTAAACCGAAATTATTTTCAAAGAGAACACGTTTTGCGGTAAAAATATGGTTAAAATTGGGAATTTGGGGTATTGCGTGCTTTACTCCCTTATTTTTCACACCCATCGGAGGAACATTATTAGCACTATCTTTCAAAGTGCCGATTCCAAAAATCTTATTTTCAATGTTGGTTTTTGCAGTATTTTGGGGGATAGTGTTAACCTTCGCCATCTTCCAAGTTTCTGAATTAAGGCATTTGTTTATGTGATTGTGATGGAACGCAGATGACGCAGATGCTTCGCAACGC
Source organism: Arcicella sp. (assembly GCA_043765945.1). GTDB lineage: Bacteria > Bacteroidota > Bacteroidia > Cytophagales > Spirosomataceae > Arcicella. The sequence goes on along the minus strand of JAYUIP010000416.1, from coordinate 2,221 downwards.
AGATTTAGGAGGTTTTTTTTCATAGCCTACAAAATATTGAACGAAAAAATAATTTATTGACTTTTAACATGTAAGTTATTTCAAGATTGCTTTTGTCACAAAGTAAAAATCCTCTTAAATCTGCGTTGCAAAGCGTCTGCGTCATCTGCGTGCCAATATCCACTTATCATTTCTTCATATAATCCCCTCTCGAAAATGATTTTTCAATCATGCAGTAAAGCAAAATAAACAAGTAGCGACTGCCCATTTCTTTTATCTTCAAATTAGATTTTCCGTACTTTCTATTTTGCCAGCTATTAGGCACAACTGTGTAGGAATAACCACGTACGTAAGCCTTCAAAGGCAATTCAACCGTTAGATTAAAGTGTGCCGACATGAAGGGTTTTATGCCTTCAATGGTTTCTCTTTTGTATAGTTTGAAGGCATTCGTCGTATCGTTTGTCTTGATGCCAGTCAGCATTTTTACCACAAAATTTGATACCCGATTAATGAATAATTTCACTTTCGGATAATCATAAACTGCCCCACCTTTGATGAATCTACTGCCAAAAACTGCATCAACATCTTGTTCAATCATTGTCTTGTAGTATTTCACCAAATCCTCGGGTGAATCTGACATATCCGCCATCATTACTGCCACACAATCACCCGTGAAACGCTCCAAACCATATCTAATGGCATAGCCAAAACCATTTGGACCTTTATTTGTGAAGTAAACCAAGGTTGGGATTTCCATTTGTAAGTTCTGTAAAACTGCCTCTGTATTGTCTTTTGAGTTATCATTGGTCACACAAATTTCATGGTCAATTTGATGCTTGACCAGTGTTTCGTATAATGAACGCAGGGTTTCAGGAAGAGATTCTTCTTCGTTGTAGGCTGGGATTACGACGCTTAGTTTCATAAGGAGTATATGAGTAAATGAGTATTCAGTATAGAATATATAAGTAGGGAGTATATGAGAAATAATAAATACGCATACTGCTCATTACTCATATACTTTGTACTCATACACTTTCCACTTTTTCAATAAAATCAGAGTATTCTTTTGCGGGTATAAAATGCTTTTGTGTACGGTAATTCAAGACTGTAAAGATAAGGAATAAGGAACTCAAGAGTGCTTGTAAAATGATGATAATAGAAGCAGTAATGAGCGTTGTTGCCCAACCTGGCGAAGCATTTTCGGGCGATAATAACTTGATAATCAACACAATAATTGCCCCTAATCCTGCCATGGCAGTCATCCATAATGAACCAATTAAAATTCTAACCGCAACGGTATCTAAATGTACAGAAACAGCACTTAAACCGTGCAAAATCAAAGACACAAAATTCATTTTTGATTTACCAGCTAATCTTACTCCACGTTCAATCGGAATCGAAGAATAAGGTAGTTTTGAACGAATAATTCCTCCTGGAAAATGATTCCAAATTTCAGAAACGTATGCTAATTTTTTGGCTTGTCGGAAAGGTAAAATACTGAAATTCCCAAACTCAATAACCTTTCCCGTCAGTAATCCAAAAAGGAGTTTATAAATGGAGTACCCCATTCTGAAAACTAATCCTTCACTTCTTTTTGCACGTTGAGCAAAAATGATCTTATCCGTCTCTTTAATTGAAGCGTCATAAAGCCTCTGAATGTCCGAAGGTCTGTCTTCACCATCAGAATCCATTACAATAACTTTCTCAAAATCAGTCTCTTGCGTTAAATATGAAAGTCCCAAAGCAATTGCTTTTTGGTGACTCACATTACGCCACAGCCGAATGATTGATAAATTATAGCCAGAAAATCGTTGAATTTCACAAGGAATTGATGAACAATCATCGACAATCACGAAGGAAAGTTTGGAGAATAATTCAACGGAAACACTCTTTTTGATTTCAAGCAGAAGCAAATCAAGAGCATCCCAATCGTTATAAAGAGGAATCAGTATTTTTATCATTGTAAACTCTTCGGTAAAAGGTTAACGGCTCACGGTGAATGGAAAAAATTAAATTAACTCAAAAAATCAATGTGCTAAAACCATTTACCATTGACCATGAACCGTTTACCGAAAAACTACCATACATTTTCTAAGTCCTTCGCCACATATAAATGATTACGTTCTTCATAAACTGTACCATCTTTTTGAGCCTTCAACTTCAAGGTATCTTTGCGAGTCAATTTATACAAAAAGGCCACAGGTGTTAAGAATACAAAGAAAACAATTGACAACAATACGTA
>JAYUIP010000415.1:0-6553 GCA_043765945.1 Arcicella sp. | reverse complement strand
AAGATTCTGCACTGTTACTATCAGTTGCAATTGCTGGAACAATGATTAATTCTCCTCCATTTGAACCAACCAAAATTTGTTCATTTCTTACAAAATAATAATCATCAATATTTAGTTTATCCATGTCTCGTTTATTGGCTTCATAATCAATTAAAAAATCAACAAACCCTTTTACTCCTAATAGTTTTTCGGCATTATCCTCTTGATTTGCAAATACAGAAGCTAAACCTGGGGCTTCTAAGTCAAAGTCTATTAATAATACTTTTTTGCCTTGTCGAGCAAGTAATAATGCCGTTAAAATGGTCGCAGTCGTTCTTCCCACACCTCCTTTAAATGAATAAAAAGAAGTTACAGGGGTTTTTAGGACAAGAGTATCTTTAATGAACCAATTTGTATTTTCAACGTGTCTTTCAGAGAAAAATACTTTATTGAACTCATCAACAGGGAAACTGGTTGATTCTAAATCTCTGAAAATAAATTGATCATCTAATTCAGAAATTTGCTGAACAGTATCAACCCAATCACTAAATCTCTCTTTTATCTCTGTTTCTAAAAGATTTATGTTTAAAGGAGATATTACATAGAAAGTGAATCTCGAATAAATATTACGAACAATAAAACATTTATCGAAGCTATTGAGACCTTTAATAAATTCTATTATTTCATTTTTAGTATCGTTAAATCTATAAGTAGCCATTTTGATTAAATTAAAGTATGTCCATCAATTTGCAATTGAGCTAATTTTTGCATCGCAAATTGAATTTCATTTTGAAAATTGGTTGATACATATTGATTATGTAATGAATTTGTATTCTCAATGTATCTTAAAGTAACTGGATTCCAATTTGATAGAATTGTCATAAAATCCAACGATCCATTTAAAATGTAAGGACTTAAAGATGAATTTCCACTCAGAATATGTTGAAGTGCATTATCCAATTTACTCAAATTGTGTTTATAACTTCTTGGAATGTTAGTTGAAAAGAGGCCGACTATGATTTTAGTATAGCATTCAACAACATATCCAGCCAAATAACAAGCATTATGGTATTCATTGTTGTTATGCAGAATTTGAGAAGATTTATACATTCGGTTAGCAGTATCATAGAAATTATCCATATTGTATTTGAATCAAATTAAAAGTTTACACAATATATCAACTTTATTGGTGCTATTCAACTTGTGCCTATAAAATCAGTATACAAAAGGCATTTAGTTTGTAATGAACTACAAAAACCTTTTTAAATCTATTAGGAGGATTTTCTAAAAAGTAATCATAGTTCAATTTCCATTATTTTCTTTCCACCGTTTTCTTTTACATATTTTTACATAATAATAGATTTATCAAAAACAAAAAAAGGCGAAAACTCCTAAAAGTTCTCGCCTTTCTCATTCCTAAAAAATCCCTAATTCTTCGCCCCCTGCACTGCATTCGGCTTCGATTGCTGTTGCATTGGGTTTGTTCCCGCTGTTCTATTTTGCTTAAATACCTGGAAACGAGTTGGTTCTTCTGGCTCACGGGGGAAGATATTGGTTTTGGTGTCAATATCTGCCGTTTCGTAAAAGGGGTCTAACGTCCATTTCACTACTTTCTTATCCGTCGGAATTACCTTTTTGATTTCTTTATCGTTCAATCGCCAGATTTCGGCGGGGATTCTTATTACTTCGTCCGTACCGTCTTCATAATTCATTTTGATGATAACGGGACTTGGTAAACCGCCTACGTTTTTGAGGTTCAGCACGTAGAAATTTTTGTTGGAATCCACCAATTTCTTTTCGTCTTCGCCTAAGCCCGCCATCGTTTGGTCGAAACGTTTTTTGTCGGCTTCGGTGGTGACAAATTTATCGTAAGTATTATAAAAATCCTTCATGTCTGGATTTTCCTCCACTACCGTTTTTGGAATATCTTTTTTATTACGGATGTTGCTGATTGTCTGGCGTTTAGCTTCTACATCAGCCTTGGCATTAGCGTTTTTCTTATCGGGTGCAAGGTTATCAATGCCAAACCACTCTACGTTATCCAACGATAAATCCACGGGTTCAACGCCATAGAACCAACCTTTCCAAAACCAGTCTAAATCAACGCCCGAAGCGTCTTCCATCGTGCGGAAAAAATCTTGTGGCGTTGGGTGTTTGAAAGCCCAACGGCGAGCGTATTCCTTGAAGGCATGGTCAAATAATTCACGTCCCATCACGGTTTCACGAAGCACAGTCAAAGCCGCCGCAGGTTTTGAGTACGCATTGGGTCCAAACGCCATGATATTATCCGAACTTGACATAATTGGCATTTGCTGGGTCTTTTCCGTCCGCATATAACCCACGATTGACTGTGGCGTTCCACGAGATTCAAACTCTCTATCCCACTCCTTTTCGGCGAGTTCCTCACAAAAAGTATTCAAACCTTCGTCCATCCACGACCATTGTCTTTCGTCTGAATTCACAATCATCGGGAAGAAATTATGTCCAACTTCGTGGATAACTACACCAATTAAAAAGTTTTTGGTATCCTCCGAATACGTCCCATCTTCCTCTGGTCTTGCTCCGTTAAAAGAAATCATGGGATATTCCATGCCTCCCACGGGTCCGTGAACCGATTGAGCCACGGGATACGGATATGGAATGGTGTGTTTTGAATACGAACGCAAGGTATGAGCCACTAACATCGTTGAATATTTCCCCCAAAGTGGCATAGCTTCTTTTGGAAAAGCCGACATTGCCCATACTTTTTTGCCTTCAATATCCACTTGCATAGCATCCCAAAGGAATTTACGAGAACCTGCAAAAGCAAAATCTCTTACGTTTTGAGCTACGAATGTCCACGTTTTTTTGCCCGATGGTTTTGCTTGGGCGGCATCCCGCTTTTCAGAAGCCGTTGCTTCGTCTTGCGTAACAATCATCACGGGGCGAGTGGCATTTTTTGCACTTTCCAAACGCTTCATTTGTGTTGCAGAAAGCACCTGAGAGGCATTTTGTAATTCACCCGTTCCCAACACCACAAAGTCATTCGGTGCCGTGATTGAAACTTTATAATCCCCAAAAGGAACTGTAAATTCGCCCTGACCCAAAAACTGTTTGTGTTGCCAGCCGTTCACATCATCATAGACGCACATCCGTGGAAACCACTGAGCAAGTTCGTACAGATAATTACCATCTTTCGGAAAAAACTCGTAGCCACTTCTTGCACGGGTCGCAACAGCATCCGTGATATTGAAACTCCAATCTACTGAAAATGAGAAACTTCCACCTGTTTTCATGGGTGTCGGCAAATCAACCCGCATCATGGTTTCGTTAATCGTAAACTTCAAAGGATTACCCGCACGGTCTTTTACCGCAAGAATATTATAACCGTATTCCTTTTTGGCAAGTACGCCCGCTGTGTTAGCCAAACGTCCAAAAGTGGTGGCTCGGTCAGTCAATGACGAAGTGGTTGTCAATTGAGCAATGCCACCTTTTTTGAAATTATTTTGGTCTAACTGCAACCATAAATAACGCAATTCATCGGGCGAGGCGTTTTTATAAGTAATCACCTCCGAAGCCATCATTGATTGGTTTTGGTCGTCCAATTCTGCCTTGATGTCATAGTCAGCACGATTTTGCCAATAGTCTTTTCCAGGAGCTCCCGAAGCCGAACGGTATGAATTGGGCGTTGGCAACATTGAGCCAACTTGTTCAAAGCGATTATTGCTATTGTATTGATTAGCAGGCTGTTGTGCTAATAAGTTGAGCGTTGGGGCAGTCAAAAGGACGATGCCCAGTAGTAGGAATTTACGAGTCATTGTTAGGTTGGTTGATGATGTTAAAAAATATCTTACTACGATAAGTTAGACCACGGATGACACAGATGTTACGGATTTACACGGATAAAATTTAAAGAAAATCCGTGTAAATCCGTAACATCTGTGTCATCCGTGGTCTAATTATTTTACCCAAAATTACAAAAAAAAATGGCGAGTGCAAGCACCCGCCATTCATCCCAATCACCACAAGAGGGATTTACAATTTATGAACATCGCCATCAAAGATTGCGACGGTTAATCCAACAAAAATAAGCGTCGTACAAGCGACAATTTTCCAGCAAAAGTTTAGAACATTTTTCATTTTATTTGATTTTAAAATTTACCCCAATATTGAAACCAATCTTGTTTGGTTTGACTAATAAGAAAGAATTATTATCACTTTGTTGATTTAGAGAATAACTAAACGTTGGTTCTATAAATAAATACGCATTGTCGCCGATTTGGCGAGTTACACCGTAAGCAAAATTGGCAAATCCGTTAAATTGTTTAAAACCATTTAATCTATATGCTCCCTCCAAACCTGCACTTACATAATGCCTAAGGGCTTCACCTTCTAAGATTGTATATTGTACTTCAATTTTTGTGCCTAAGTAGTTCGCAACTTGCAAATAATTGACTTTTTTTTCCTCAAAACTCACATCAACTCCTTGTTTATCAAATGATTGCACAATTAAAGAATCAGTTCTTATTTGATAATTAATACTGTGATTAGTTCTCGTGAATGTTAATCCAGTTCGGAGTTTAAACCTATCTGAAAGGGTGAAAACTGAACCCGCTTGGGTATAGAAACCAAGTCTATTATCGTCATTATTAACAGATATGCTATGCACATAATTCGCATCATTACCGTTGGGTGTGATGGTGTAATAATTCAACAAAGGCATCACACTTGCGTAGATTTCTAAGGGCTTTCTTTCCTTAAAATAGTCATCTTTTTTAGGGGCAACAACGAACTTTAATTTGGGTGTTTTGAAGTGATTCGATAACAAACTATACGATTTTGAACCTAAGGAAGTTAAGAAATTCTTATTCAAAACAGAAACATTTTCTTTATTTGAGAATACGCTAAAAACACTTTGACTATTGCTTGTATTATCCTTAATTATCTCCTGTTTTTCATTAGAGTTAATTATTGAATAAAGGTTTAATTTATTATTTTTTTCTGTTTTATTGAAAGACGTGTTTGAAAGCTCAATGGTTGTATTTGGATTTAAAAATAATGAAGATTTTTCTTTTTCTACGATTTCGGGGTATTTGTCATCCCGCCGCATCGGGTCGCCGAAGCGGGAAGAACTGGTATTTGTACCCTCAATCGTATTTTTTGCATTTCTAACAGTTCTTCTCGCTTCGGTGATCCGATTCGTCGGAATGACAGTCTCAGTTAATTTTGTTCTGGTCTGGCTGTGCGTTTCAGTGTTCTCCACTGACCACTTCGAAATATCTATTTTATCCTCTAATTTTTGAGTCGTATTTTTCTCTAAATCATTAATAATCAATGGGTTATTTAATACAATCTTTTGAGAATTATCCCCAGATTTCGTAATAATCTCACTCGAATATTCCTCACGATAAGTCCACAAACCCGCCAATAGCAATAAAATCGCCACTGCTGAAATTTGCCAATAGGGGAATTTCCTGATGGAATCCACAGGGAGTTTTGGCTCTATTTTTTGCCAAAGTTGCGTGTCAGGTTCAGATTCAAAATCGGCGAATCTGTTTCTGAATATGTCCTCAAAAGGGTCATTATTGTCGTTAATTGCGTTCATAGCTGATAATCCCCAAGGGTTTTAATTGCTTCCTGAGTAACTCTTTCGCCCGTGAGAGTTGCGATTTTGACGTATTCTCACTGACTCCCAACATTTCTCCGATTTCTGAATGACTATAACCATCAATCACATAGAGGTTAAAGACCATTCGGTAGCCGTCGGGCAATTGGTTAATTAATGTTAGCAATTCTTCGTTTGAAAGGCTCGCCAACATATTGGGGTAATCATCGTTGCTGTGTAAAATGTCTTCATAATCAGTATTTTGTTGAAATTTCAGATTTGCGTGATAATAATTAATGGCAGTATTGACAACCGTTTTTCGTACCCAAGCACCCACCGCACCCACCTTTTCCAAGGTTTTGATGTTATTAAAAATCTTGACAAATGCTTCCTGATAAACGTCTTCGGCTTCGTCGGGCGTACGAGTATAACGCCTACAAATACCCATCATCTTACCTTTATAGAGATTATAAAAGGCAGTTTGGGCTTTACGGTCGTTATTTTGGCAGGCTCTAACTAATTCCTGTTCGTTAATCATGTTTGTTTCAATGAGTGAATGATAGAATTAGTGAATACTGTTCCTCCAAATATTCTATCACTCTATCATTCCCTCATTCTATCATTTTTTTATTCTAATCGTAAAATTCGCTTTTAAGGTTTCTCCATTAGTAGTCGTAACGATGAACTTAAATTGGTCGTTGCGTTCCTTTAAATCCGTTGAAGATTTTAGTTTATACAGTATCTTTTTGCCATCAATTCGCAATATTCCAAATTCTGTTTGTTTCTCGAAATTCACTTCCTTTATCTCAACGCATGGAGCAACGGATAAACTGTATGGAATCTCAATTTCTTTATCCTTCGTTTGTGTTACCGATAATTCCATTTCACCATTTTTTGCATCAGGCTTACAAGCAGGTATTTCTCGAATAAGAATCTCCGCCAACATCCGTAAAGGATTCTTTCCATCTTTGTCTAAAATGCTATATTCCA
>JAYUIP010000414.1:0-2294 GCA_043765945.1 Arcicella sp. | reverse complement strand
GTATAACTTTATAACTTGTATTGTAATGAAAACATATTTTACTTTTGGTTTACATTTGAATAGTACAAATTTAATAGATGATTAAAAAGTATAATATTTTATTTGATGAGCGGTTTATTTCCTTTTTCTTTGACAGTTAAAATTACCCCTGTACAATTGATAATTTCTAAGACTTGATTCATAAATCCAAAAGAACGAATTTGTTGATTTTCAAATCTACTGCAAAATGGAGTTTTAATAAATGAAGTATGAAATGTAAAGGACAAAATAACTTTGAAGTGGACAGTTATTAATTCTTAAATTGATAACTCTTATTAATTAGAAAAATATTTTTTAAATTATTTTTATTATTTCAGCATTATATTACCGAATTATGTTTTTTAATTCAAAATACATTCATACCTTTGCTAAATAATCAGCAACATAATTCAAATTGGTATGAATCTTGAACAATTAGGTAATATTATTCGTGAAAGAAGAAGCGAACTTTCGTTGAGTCAAGAAAATCTTAGCAATAAGAGCGATGTCGCCATTAAAACGATTCATTCTGTTGAATTAGGTAAAGCCAATCCTTCGATCAAAACCTTGGAAAAGATTTTGGATAATTTAGGATTGCAAATAATTGTGGTAAACCAATAAAATTGATGTTCGGTTTTCGATGTTAGGAGTATGACCGAAAAACGAACATCAAACATCGAAAAACGAACATCGAAAAACATGGAACAAGCTATTTCCTACGAAAGAATTCCAACCAGTATTTATGCAGATTCTGATGCTGCCTCACGGGCGATTGCACATGAAATTGCAGCTATTATTCGCAAACGAGCTTCCGAAGAAAAACCTGCTGTATTGGGTCTGGCAACGGGTTCTTCGCCCAAAAAAGTCTATTCAGAACTCATCAGAATGCACCGTGAGGAAGGATTGAGTTTCCAAAATGTGGTTACGTATAACCTTGACGAATACTATCCGATGGAACCCGATGCCGTCCAGAGTTACGTGCGGTTTATGCGTGAACAACTCTTTGACCACGTGGATATTCCCGCAGGAAATTGGCATTTGCCCGATGGAACTTTACCCTTAGATAAATTAGCTGAGTTTTGTAAGGATTACGAATCTCAAATTGAAAAATACGGCGGTTTGGATTTTCAGTTGTTAGGAATTGGGCGTAACGGACATATTGGTTTTAATGAACCAGGTTCGCTCGTGAATTCTCGTACCCGCTTAATGACCCTTGATTTAACGACCCAAATTGATGCCGCAGGTGATTTTGGAGGTTTAGCCAAAGTATCGAAAAAGGCAATCACGATGGGCGTTCAAAAAATCATGGAAGCCAAAAGAGTGATTCTCTGTGCTTGGGGAGAACACAAAGCCGCCAACGTTGCCCGTGCCGTTGAAGGTTCCGTAACTTCCGATGTGCCAGCTTCTTATCTACAATTACACGAAAACGCTTCCTTTATCATTGACAATTCCGCAGCCGCTCAGCTGACTCGTATGCGAACTCCGTGGATGGTGGATGCCGTTACGTGGGATAGACCGATGATTAAAAAAGCGGTAACTTATTTGGCTTTAACAGTAAAAAAACCAGTCTTGAAATTAACCAGTTCGGATTACAACGAAAACGGACTTTCTGACCTTTTGGCACTCTACGGTCAGGCGTATGATATTAATATTGAGGTATTTAACTACTTGCAACACACCATTACGGGTTGGCCAGGTGGCAAGCCAAATGCGGATGATTCCAATCGTCCAGAGCGGGCTTATCCTGCAAAAAAGAAGGTTGTAATTTTCAGCCCTCACCCTGATGATGATATTATTTCGATGGGTGGAACGTTTCAAAGATTGGTTGACCAAGGGCATGATGTTCACGTGGTTTATCAGACCTCGGGAAATATTGCCGTTGCGGATGATGAGGCGTTAAGATTTGCCGAATTTGTGGTTGATTTTAACGAAAAATTTGAAGCAAATAATCCGAAAGCCAATCGGATTTATAAAGAAGCCGCCAAGTTTTTGAAAGCCAAAAAAGATTCAGAAATTGATACGGACGAAGTTCGATTCATTAAGGGTTTAATTAGAAGAGGAGAAGCAAAAAATACGTGTCGATACGTGGGAATTAAAAAGGAAAATATGCACTTTTTGGATATGCCTTTTTATGAAACAGGAACGATTCAGAAAAATCCTTTGGGAAAAGAAGATGTGGACGTAGTAATGGCAAAAATTGAAGAATTACAACCCCATCAAATTTATGCCGCTGGTGATTTAGCCGACCCTCACGGAACGCATAAAGTGTGTTTAGA
>JAYUIP010000413.1:0-20109 GCA_043765945.1 Arcicella sp. | reverse complement strand
TGATTTTGTGAAATTCCGAGATGGTAATTCGTGCTTGTTGGATTATTTCTAAGCCAATTTGCGTAGTAATAACAGGCTGACGGCTTCGGTCAAATATTTTAACATCCAATTCTTCTTCCAATTTTTGAATTTGCATACTCAATGTAGGTTGAGACACGAAGCAACTATCAGCCGCTTTTGCAAAATTTCTAAGTTTTTCAACTGCCAAAACATATTCTAATTGCGTGATTGTCATGGTGTTGTGAGAATTTCATTGACTTTTTTCAACCATAAATCTCTTCCTGCACAAGTCCAATGAGAATCAGATTTTAGATAATATTTTGTTGGGTTTTTCTTGAAATCTGAGTAAGTATCTATTAGGGGTATTTTTAAATGTAAGTCTGATTGCACTCGCTCAATTAACTGGTTATATTTCCCCATTTCTGGTGAAAGAATACTTACTTTATTTGGAATAATTGATAAATAAACTTCATCAAATCCTGCTTTCAAATATTTTTCATGAGTAGCATTTATATTGTCAATTAGAGAATCTTCTTCTGCATCTGAAAATGGATAAAATGCTGAGTGTGAGTCACTTGAAGATGATTCTTCTGAAAAAAAGATGTTATTTTTATCTTCTGATAATATTACTTTTTTCTCAACTCTATCGAAAAAAAAGTTATTTAGATTAGCTTTTAATTCCCTGAATTTTAAAAAGAAATTATAACTAAAAAGAGATGCTTCAAAGCGTTGTTCAATACTTTCACTATTTGGAAAAATGAATGAGACTACTTTGTTAATCTTTTCTTTCAAATTCTTTTTCCATGACTTTGCAACTTCCACTTTTTTTACATTTTTATCCAATTTAAAATTATTTACCTCTACTGAAAAATGGTCTTTAAAAGTCCTTTCAACGGTTTCTAAAATTAATACATTTCTTTTAGTTGTATCTAATTGAATATCAGCCGAATTATTCCAATGAACATTGAGATAATTTGCCGCTTTTATATCATTTTTGCTTACCCTTTGCTCTTCCGTAAAACTATCACCGATAATATAAAGATTTACGTTTTGAGGGATAGAATCCTTTTTTTGTGAATTGCAAACGGGTAATTTTTCTTTAAACTGTGGCAGATAGGATAGGTGATACAAGTCACCATGCCTGTAATCATCTGGAAAAAGTCGTGATGATTTGTAAATTATGGGCGAATAAGCCTGCAACCATAAATAAATGGCTGTAATTAGAACAGAATATCTTAAGATTTTTGAAGTCATTTGTAACCCGATGCTTCCACATCGGATATTTAATGGGTTCGATGCGGAAGCATCGGGTTACATTTAAAACTGGAAATAAATAAATTGGTTGGTATTAAACACTCCAAAGAAGTAAATCGTTAGTGCAAAAAGCACTGTTAATCTATAAAATTTTACTGTATTTTGCGTATTTATATGAAAAAAGGAATATTCTTTCCATAATAAGATCCCTATCAGCATCACAGAAAACCACATTTCCGTTAAATTCAGTGGACTTTTAAAATCTTGTGATAGAGATAAATTACTAATTTTTTTCAAGATTGTAAAAGCATCTTTCAAACCGTCTGCACGAAAGAAAACCCACGCTAACATCACTAAAATAAAGGTAGTTATTAAGTTAATTGATTTACCCAATAAATTTTTTGGTAAAGATAGTTTTGGTAAATATTTATCTCTCAAAACTGCAAAAATTAAATAAAATCCGTGTAGAGATCCCCACAAAACAAACGTCCAAGCGGCTCCGTGCCATAAACCGCTAATCATAAAAACGAAAAATTGATTGAAATATCGTCGTCCTTCCGAAACTCGATTTCCACCCAAAGGAATGTACAAATAATCTCTAAACCAAGTTGATAGCGAAATATGCCAACGTCGCCAAAATTCTGAAATGGAAGTTGAGAAATAAGGCGTTCTGAAATTTTCCATTAAATCATACCCCATCACTTTTGCTGAACCCAAGGCAACATCAGAGTAACCAGAGAAATCACAATATATTTGAAAAGTATAGAAAAAAGTGGCAATCAACAACGTCAGTCCTGTTTTTTCAGATGGATTTTCGTAGGCGTAATCCACCACCATTGATAATCTATCAGCAATGACAACTTTCTTAAATAATCCCCAAGCCATCATCATTAAGCCACTTTTCATTCTCTCAAAATCATATTTATGTTTGATATGAAACTGAGGTAAAACGTTTTGTGGTCGTTCAATGGGTCCTGCCACCAATTGCGGATAAAACATAACGTAAAGTGCATAAATTCCAAAATGTTTTTCCGCTTTTTGATTCCCACGATACACTTCAATGGTATAACTCATGGCTTGAAACGTATGAAAAGAAAGCCCAATGGGAAGAATAAAATCAAAAAATGGTAATGAATTTTTTACATGAAAAACACCCAAAATATGCCCTATATTTTCAAAAGTAAAATGGTAATATTTAAAGAAAGCCAAAATACCAACATTTGAAATAATACTAATTATTAGAAGCCATTTTCGCTGTTTTCCATGTGTTTTTTCAAGCCAAATCCCTGCGTAATAATCAATGATAATAGTAAAAAAAAGGATTAAAATATATACAGGTTTGAAAATCATGTAGAAATAACAACTGGCAAAAAGTAATAATCGCCAACGACCTGCCCAACCCAAAGACCAATATCCCAAAGTAACAATGATAAAGAAAAAGAGGAAATGGATGGAGTTAAAAAGCATATTATCGTATCTTAACTGACCAAGTTTCAATGCTACTTGGTGTGGTAATATTCATGATTATTTTTTTGTAAGAGTCTGAATAGGAGAGATTTGGCTTAAAATTAGACTCAATTGGAATTTGTCCAACAGCATTGCCATTTTTATTAAAAAATAGATAGTTCCGATACCCATTATTTACTGAAAAATACTTGCCCGCAACCCCTAAATTATAATATCCCAAAACCTTTTTACCATAATTTAGCCCTTTGATAGTAAAAAGTTCTTTTTCATTTTTATCCAAGACAACAACTTCTTTTCCATCTGTTCGCATTAACATCCAATCCGTTTTTCTTTCATTGGTTGCCATTGAAAATTTTACTTCGTTATTAGGTCTAAATAATTGTCTTTTTTCAAGAATTTTACCCTCCAAACTAATTTTGTATAAGTCCCCTTGTTCACTAATCATCCTCATCACAACATTGTTGTTGTATCCTTCTAATAATGGTGGAGCAACGAAGTTACCTTTAACATTTATTGGAAAATTAGTGGCAATATTTCCTTCTGCATTCTGCAAAATTAACTTACCAGTTTTATCTAAAATCACGGCATATTCTATCCCTTTTTGAATAATATTTGGCATTGGAACGAGTATCTGACTTGTATTTAAACGAATATGAAAAGGAGTGAGGTTCAATGATTGCTTGTTAAGTTTATACGATTCGCCATTTCCAGAAACCAAAGTTAAGTTTTTGTCTCTATCATTCTCATTTTCAAACACATTAAAATTTTCAAGATTATATCCTTTAAAAGGCTTACTTTCAATGACTTCAAATCCTTTCTCAATGCGTGAAAGGATGAATATTTTTGATTTCGTAACAGCAATTAACTCTTGTGATGCAATTTTTGAATAGTTAATACTTTTAATTTCTTCAACCAATTTTCCACCCAATTTCAAGTTCCAAACTCGCTTTCCGTTCTCAAAAAGTATTAAATTATTATCACTGCCTTGAATTAAAATCTGGGTATTTTTATTCTGAGGATTAATTAAATACATTGGTTTTGAGATACTTATGATATTAATACCGCCCAATTTAATCCATTTATTAGAAAGTTTTTGGATAGTTTTAACAACTTCAATATTTTTTAAAAGCACCAATCGCCCATCAGTTGAATTTAATTGCAAAATCTCCGCTTGTATGCCAGAAAGTGCGTCTATGTGTGTATCAATTTTTCCTGACCACTTATTATTTAAAACTTTTTGCAATCCATTCATTGCTTTGGAATTCTCTGCAATTAATGTCAAATTGGCAGGTAAACAATGTGCCAAAATTTTCTTGATTTTTGAAGAATTACTCCAAACTTCTCCTTTACTTACTGAAATTAAATATTCTTGCATCATCGCCAAACTGCTCGCCATGATGATATAATCGTTATATTCTGTAAAATAACACTCCTCAAATCCAGTATAAATTTCTCCAAAAAGCATCATAGGAAATTCTTTAATCCCCAATGAAGTAATAAAAAAACTACCATATTGAACACTAAAAACATCGTCTTGACTATTTACTGCAATATTTTGAGAAATAGTCTTCAAAGGATTTAGGAGCCCTTTTTGCTTTATTATTAACACCTTATTTTGCAAAGATTGTTCAGAATTATCGAAGCTACAAAGTGTAATCTCATTATCTATTTTGTTGTAAAAATTGTTAAATTCTACGTCAAATTTACTATTTACTTTTTCTCTTAAAGTGTTAATCTTTTTGTTGTTGTCTAATCCATTATCCAATTGACTTATAAACTTAGCTTTATCTGAAAATGAAACAATTAATGAATAAGAACAGGCATTCGGAATCATGTTCAAACCCTGAATATTCGATGCTTTTTGCCCCTTAAATAAATCGAATTTAAGTTTAGTACTAATTGCTTCAAGAGCATTTGAATTTGGTTTTAGCCATTCAAGACTCTCTGGAAAAATTGAGGAAAAATTTATGGAATTTTTAACAGAAACATCTTTTAGGAAATTGTTAATTGAAGCCTGATTAAAGTGCGTTTGGGTAAATATTGAATCTGATTTTGAAGACGAATCGTGTAATTTTAAATCTTTTACCCAATCATTTTCTGAATGTAAAATTGATTCTTCCAAAGTCAAGTTAGATTGACTAAAAATCAAGACCTTATCTTGTAGAATATATGAAAATAACGGCTTTGCTTGTTCATCTATCACTTCCAAAACTTTATAGCCATTTGTAATGTGCGGTATGATTCTTTTACCCGTACTATTGTGCGAGAGTTTACTTAATTTTTCTATGAAGTCCTCATTATCAGAGGTTAGGGGTAAATAATTGACAAATACAAAACTATCTCTTCCTTCTGGTAATAAAGCAAAAGAGAGCGTTTTTTTTGTTATCAGTAAATCAATATCTTTTTGAGTTAAACCAATTGATTTTAAGACTTGATATTGAGAGGATGCGTTTGAAAGAAGAGGAATTCGAGGAATTACTGTGTTTTTAAGGGTAGATATTTCATTTGTTTCTAATAAAACAAGGGTATTATCGGGAATAAAATTAATAATTCGGTTACTGATTAGGCTTACTTGTTTGTAATAAATAAAACCTCCAATACCCAAAATGGCAAAGCCCAATAAAAGTAATTTTTGTTTTATCATGAGTAAGAAATAACTGAAAACTTAGGCTAAATTTGAAATCAGCCTAAGGTAACCAAAAAATTATTGTAATTCTGATTTCGCAGTAACCAATGCAGACCCAATGACTTGGTGCATATCGTAATATTTATATTCAGCCAAACGACCACCAAAAATTATGTCTTTTTCTTGACGAGATAAATCACGATATTTTTTGAATAACTCGTTATTTTTATCATCATTCACTGGATAATAAGCCTCC
The DNA here is from genome assembly GCA_043765945.1 of Arcicella sp. Taxonomy (GTDB): domain Bacteria; phylum Bacteroidota; class Bacteroidia; order Cytophagales; family Spirosomataceae; genus Arcicella. The sequence goes on along the minus strand of JAYUIP010000413.1, from coordinate 14,506 downwards.
ATTCCAACCGTCCACTCACAAGGATATTCCTTCGTTACAACCGTTTTAGCTTGTTTTCCAAATTCAAAATGCTTGTGTTCAAGGATTCGGGTATATGGAATATTTGCCTCTGTATAATTTACTACTGCATTTCCTTGAAAATTTTCTTGGTTCAAAGTTTCATGCTCAAATTTCAGACTTCGGTACTCTAATTTTCCAAATTGATAATTATAAAATTCGTCAATATTACCCGTAAATACGGTTTTCTTAGCTAATTCCACCAATGCTGACTTATTCTGAAAAAAATCGACATCCGTTCTAACTTCAATATCTTTTAATAATCCTTCCGTTAATTTATTATAACCTCCAATTGGAATTCCTTGGTATTTGTCATTAAAATAATTATTATCAAAAGTAAATCTCAAAGGCAAACGTTTGATGATAAAAGCGGGCAATTCAGTTGCCTTTCGTCCCCACTGTTTTTCAGTGTAACCTTTAATTAATTTTTCGTAAATATCGGTTCCTACTAACGAAATGGCTTGTTCTTCTAAATTTTGAGGGTCTGTAATTCCAGAACTTGCCACTTGTTCATCAATTTTTGCCTGTGCTTCTTGTGGTGTTTTAACTTTCCAAAGTTGATAAAAAGTATTCATATTAAAAGGTAAATTAAATAATTCGCCTTCAAAATTTGCTACGGGAGAATTTGTGTAGCGATTGAACTCAACGAATGAATTTACGTAATCCCAAATCCCTTTATCGTTAGTATGGAAGATATGAGCACCATATTTGTGAACATTTATTCCCTCAACTTCTTCTGAAAAAATGTTACCGCCAGTGTGATTTCTACGGTCAATGACCAAACACCTTTTTCCTTTTTTTGTAGCTTCATGGGCAAATACAGAACCAAAAAGTCCAGCTCCCACAATTAAATAATCGTATTGTTTCATGTTTTGTAAACCGAAATGTCTATTTCGGGTAGGTTTAATTTTGCATCACGATTCTCCAGAATCGTGCAGAGTTGTGTTTAATTTTCCAGTCATCACATAACCTTTATAAAATATACTCGTGAACAACGATTTTGGAGAGTCGTTTTACACTAAATTTTTAATTTTATTGTTTAATTCTACTCTAAAATTCAATAACTCTTTAAATGATTGCCAACAAACTTTTAATAATTTCATTTTCTGAATTGAAACTTCACCCGTAGCTCTTTCTTTATGGACAATCGGAATATTGAATAATTCCTGACCCGATTTTTTAGCCATAATTGCCAAGAAAATATTAGGTGCAAATGGTACAGGACTGGGCAATTGTGAAAGTAATTTCTTCAAAAAAGATCCTTTGATTAATCTGAAAGGAATGTTTGAATCCATGATAAAAGTACCATAAACCAAGAACATACTATAGCGTAAGATTCTGGTAATCAGCAATCTAAAAACATCATCGTGTCTAACCTGACGATAACCCAAAACGAAATTTGAATCGTTTCGTTTGTCCCAGAGTTTCTTCACATCTTCTGGAACGAATTGGTCGTCAGAGTCGGTTTGGAATACATATTCAGCCTCTAATTCAACCGCTTTGCGATAAGCGTGAACAACCGCATTTCCATGTCCACCATTGACTTGATGAACCACAACAAGTTTAGGATATTGAGGAATTAGAGAATCAAGGATTTTGCCTGTATTATCTTTTGAACCATCGTTAACAACGATTAGTCGAGTATTTTCTCCTGCAAATTCAGAATCTAAGAGGTCTGACCAAATTTTTACTACATCTGCCATGCACCCTTGCTCATTGTAGGCAGGCATAACGATTGCTAATTTAATACTCATTAAAAGGGTTGTTGGAAGCGAAAATTATTTTACAAAAATACCTAATTAGGTTTAGAATAACGAAAATCTAAATCAAACTTCGTTGTCTTTTTATCAAGTGGTCAATAAATGAAGTATTTTTTAAGGTTATTAACGGGTTTTTCGATTAAAAACCACGATAAAGTTGCTACAAAAACGGTTATCCCAAAGTAATACAACAACTCAAAAAGTGAGTTTTGAGTTATTAGAGGTACAACATTTTGAATTTTACGCAAACCTCTCAGAACAATACTATTTTGAGGCGTGTGGAAATAGTTGTAAATAAAATTGTGATACAAATAAAGTCCGTAACTAATTCGCCCGAAATAACTTACCCATGAATTTTCTAAAAACCATTTCATTACGCCATCGTAACCATTCACCGCTTTGGCAATCAAGAAAAAGCAAAAAATGGAACTAACCAATCTTTCCACCACCAAATTTCCAAAATGATGAACTTGGTTTGAAGTAAGTTGATATTGTCTCGAAAAAAATAAAAATATTAAAAGCATTAAAAAGCTCGCAATCAAATATTTTGAAGTAGTAATTTCCTTGAAAACTGTCTCTTTTTGGAAAGTAAAAAAGTATGCCAGAAGTCCTCCAATTCCAAAACTGTCCAAGCAAGTAGGCATTAAAACGTATTGGACCATCCACAGACTGCCATTTAAAATTAGAAGTGTTCTTAATAAAACTGATAAAATTATCATGATTATCAAGGTTCTTTTGTAGCTTTTTGTCGGTAAAAATAGAATCAAATACGGGAAGACAAGATAATATTGTTCTTCAACTGCCAGCGACCAAAGATGGTCAATTGTTCCCATCCAGTGCTGTTTTGTGGCAATATAAATGTTAGTTGTGTAGGTCAAACACCACCAAATTGTTTCACGAACGGGTGGTACGTCGAAGAGATACAGCACAAAAACGGTTAAGAAATAAATTGGAAAAATACGAATAGAACGCCTGATAATGAACTGTTTAACTGAAAACCAATGGCTTCTCTTAGACGAATCGTCTTTCAATTTGCTCTGAATTAGTATTCGGGTAATCAAGAATCCGCTGAGAACGAAAAACATCGTTACGCCCAACGTTCCCAAAGGATAAACATTGCTTTCAGCCAACCAATGGTCAATCAGTACCAATCCAACCGCAATAAATCGGATGCCATCAAGTTGTGAAAAATATGTTTCTTGCTTCATAAAAAAACTACCAGTTTGTTTTTACGGATTTAGGTTTTGTATTATTTACAATTATTGAATCATTTAGATAATAGGTTTCAATATTTTGTCCATTTTTGGTAAATATGCCTAATTGATAAGTCCCATTTTCAAACTCGTTGTTATTTAATACTCCAACATAACCCTTTTGCCAATATTTTCCAGTTCTAACAAATGCTTCAATCGGATAACTCATTAATTGTGAAGGCATCAAGTAGGTTCTTGTATTAGACTGCACAATTAATGAGATATTATCTTCTTTCTTATTTGGAATATCAAAACTATTATTTTGGATTAAAATCCCATCAGAATTCACTGATTTTGAGATACTTTCTTTACAAATTGGAGCGTTTTTGATAGGGTTCCTAATTTCTAAAAGGCTATTTTCCAAACTTAATTGAGGTATTTCGTAAAGTGTGATTTGAGGTTTTTTATCAGAGATTTTCTCATCTAATTTCCAATTTATTCCAAATGAAATTAACTGATTTCTAAAGTTTACAACATCCTTAAAATGAGTAAAATTAGCAATTAGGTTAAAGCAAACTGCCATGAAAATTAAGGTAAAAGCTAACCATTTATCATTGACTAAATTTATTTTTGAAATGATTGCGACATAAATCGTAATTAATAATAAAATAGAATAAATCTTATATCGGCTTGTTAGTAATGATGCTTCACCGTAACTGATTCTTGTGTAGGTTACTACGATTGCAGTCCCAATTAAGAACAGGATAGTTCCTAAAATAAAAAGTTCAGTATGATTAAGATTTCGTTGCTTTTTAAATAATTTACTGTTGAAAATTAAATAAATGGCTATTATTGAACCAGTTATGAATAAAATAAACCCTAAACCAATTGTTATTTTTTGACTTTGTGAAGCATTTGGAATTAAATCAAACACAGAACCCAGAAATAGAAAGAATCCTAATGCTATTTTTTTAATTCCAATTCCATCCATTGAAGGATTGTTTTCTGGAAATTTGTATTGATAAAAATATAAAAATACCAAGATTATGGAAACTGAACTGAATAAGAAAACATCCCTAAATCGCCTTTGTAAAACTAATAAAACGATACAAACTGGAAATATAGTGATGCCGTTTCCGCTTGTGTAGGTTGCGAGAAAAGCCACAAATAATGCGATGTTAAAATGACTCCTTTTTTCGGAATAAATTAAATAAATTAATGTCAAAATAAAGAAGACAACACCAAAGTTTTGCATGGCTGCCATTCCCCAAAAAGTATTTTCCCAAAGTTGTAATTGGAATAAAATAAATGGAATAGGGACAAAATAAGCAATAGGAATTTTCTGTTTTTGGAATATTTTGAAGAAAATAAACAGTGTTCCTAAAAGCGTAAAATTTCCAATCCACATTAACCAACGATATTCAATACTTCCATGAATCCAAAATACGATTAAGGTGAAAAATCTATCAAAAGCAATTCGGTGTTCATTGTGTTGCTTAAAAAAGGTTTGCAGCTTTTGAATTAATGCGTTCGCATTTTGAAATTCAACAATAAATGCTTTCAGGGCGTGGTCATCCCATTTCGGAATATTAGTGGCATATTCAGAAAGAAAATAGAAGTAAAGACCTACTGGAAGAAAAATCAGAAAAGCCCAAAATGTATTTTTTGAAAGAATTGATTTCAAGAGATAAGAATTATAAAAAAAGTCTCAACTTTTCTGCAATATTATTGGCATCTAAACCCGACTGCGATTGATGAAAATTTTGATCACCGTAAGTGCCATCTGGATAGCCTTCTGCCCGTAAACTGATGAATTTTTTAAAGGAAATTCCTTGTTCCATCAACTGCACTGAAAGCTGTTGAGCCAAACCGCCGATGCTCACGTGTTCTTCTATAACTAACAGATTATCAGCGTTTTGCAATGACTTAAAGCCTTCTGTGTCAATTGTTAAGGGAACATTTTGAGCAATGTATAAATTGAATTTATTGGCAAATCCCTCTTGTTCCAAGACACTGACAACATTATTTGCCACTGGACCAAGAGCCACAATTGAACCTTTGGGATTAGCTGATTTTATTACTAATTTTAAACTCCCGAATTCTCCTTCATTGGCTGGTGTTTGCTTACCAGTACCCAAACGTAAATAGGCAGGACAACCATCCTTAACTATCTGGTTTACAAAGGGTTCTACTTCATCAGAAAAGGCAGGAATCCAGCACTTTACGTTTTGTAATGCACTTAATCCCGCTAAATCTTCAATGGCGTGGTGCGTACTTCCCATGATTCCGTAGCCGTATCCTCCGCCATTTCCTACTAAAAAAACGGGTAAATTATGCAGGCAAACATCATTTCTGAATTGTTCCCAACAACGATAAACGACAAATGGAGCAATAGAATAACAAAAAACTTTAAACCCTTTGTAAGCCATTCCTGCGGCAAGTCCGACCATATTTTGTTCGGCAACTCCTGCATTTATGAAACGATTACCTAATTTTACTTGTAAGTTTTCGAGTGCATTATAGCCCAAATCACCCGTAATAAAAACGATTTTTTCGTCTTCAATGGCAATTTTTTCGATGGCATCTGAAAATTCTCTTCTCATAATTCGTGAAGGAGGAAGAGAGAAAGGGATAAGGGAGAATGTAAAATATTCTTAATTTCCTCCTATTTACCTTTCTCCTTTCTCCTTATTTTCTCATTTCCTTTGTGCTTCAACTAATCTTTTTATTTCTTCCGATGTGTTATATCGCTTAATTCCTTTTCTAACCTTGGTTCTGATAAACTTTGGACGTTTTTTGGTTTCTTCAAAAATCTTGGCAATGTATTCTCCTAAAAAACTAATGCCCAAAAGATTAATTCCTCCAAAAAACATAACTAAAATAATAACGGTTGAAAGTCCAGAAGGTGTGTTTGGGTAGAAAACTAATTTTGCTAATATTTGCCAAATAATTCCTAAAACGGATACTAAGGTCATGACGAAACCTGCGTAGGACATAATTTCCAAAGGCACAAAACTGAATGAAAATATTGCTTTTTTAGCCCACCAGATGTTCTTACGCCAATTATTGGTAGAAACCCCAAACATTCTTTCGGGTCTGACATAATCCACCCCAATTTGTTTAAAACCTACCCAAGCCCGCAATCCACGAAGAAATTGTTCCGTTTCTGGAAGACTTACTAACTCTTTCACTACTTTACGATCAATCATTGAAAAATCTCCTGCATCTTTTGGAATATTGATGTAGGACATATTTTTGAAGATTTTATAAAACGTTTTATAGAAAAAATGCAACCAAGCGGGCATTTCACGTTGAACTCTTACGCCATACGTAACTTCATATCCCTGAGTCCATTTCTCGTAAAACCTTGGCATAACTTCGGGTGGGTCTTGCAAATCGCCATCCATCAAAACCACTGCATCGCCCGTTGATATTTCCATACCAGACAAGAAGGCTGATTGTGAACCAAAATTTCTTGAATGTGTGATACCAATTACATTTGAGTCTTTATTGCAAATTTCTTCTAAAATCTCCTCTGTATTGTCTGGTGAGCAATCGTTCACGAAAATAATCTCGTAACGCACTTTCATTTCATTGAAAGTTTTCACCAATCGCTCATACATAAACGAAATTGCTTCGGCATCTCTGTAACACGCAATAATTGCCGTTATGACTGGATTTAAGTACGGATTTTGAAAAGCGGGCAGTAAGTTTTCTTCATATTTTATGGATTCTTGCCAATCGTAATAACGTCTAAGTCCTTGATTTAGAGACGTTTTCGTTTCCCAACCTAAATCTTTTTTCGCTTCACTTGGTTCACCGTACCATTCTGCCAAATCCCAAGAACGGTTTTCCATACTTCCCCACGAAGGTTCTTCTTTTATGCCAAATTCTTGACGACAAATCTCTACTAAATTTCCAATGGTTGTTTTTACTCCACTGGCAATGTTATATGAATTTCCACGAATATCAGGTGACATTTTCAAGGCAGAATCAATAAATGCCTCAACGCAATCTGACATAAATACAAAATCTCGGCTAATGTCTTTGGAAACAAAATTGGGTAATTTATGCTGACGAACCGATTCAATCAATTTTGGAATTAACCTATCAGGCTCTTCCCAATCGCCATAAATTGAATAAAGTCGAAGATTAATCGCATTTTTTTCATGTACACGGGCGTAAAATTGAATTAAATATGCCGCAGAAACTTTTGAAACTGAATAATGACTGTTAGGTTCAAGAGCATCGGTTTCTTTTGGAGTTGTACAATTAAATCCATATTCTGAACTACTTCCTGCATGAATATAAACCATTTCGGAGGTCATATTTTCCAACAAATTAACCGTTCCAATTACGTTCGTTTCGTAGGTAAGTGTAACATTTTTCTGTTTTGAATATGCTCCGTAAGCTGCTAAATTGAAGATAGTTTCAGGTTTGTAACTATTAAAAACCTCTTTCACTGAGTAATTAGAAACAATATCACAATGAACAACGTTTTCAGCGGGAACGTCCAATAATTTCAAACGCCATGCTTTTTGTGCATCGTGCGTGAGTGCGTAACAGTCCTTACGAATACTGAAAATATCTTTAAAAAGATTTGCTCCGATAAATCCAGACGCACCATAAACAAAAATGGGTCCTTTGAGAGATTGTATTTTTTCTTTTACCGAATCGGTCATTGATGAGTAAGATTATGGGTTTTGAAAGGATTATTGGTTATAATTATTCCTAACATCATTTATCGCCATTTCATAATTCTCTGGTTTCATTGGTAAATAATGCCACTCCAATTTGTTTTCCATGTATGAAACGCCTTTGCCTTTCGTGGTATTGGCAATCAATAATTTAGGAATTCCGTTTTTAACCGCCTTAAATAATTCAATTTGTTGATGTATTTGAAAAACATTATGTCCATCTACTTCAACCACTTCAAAACCCATGGCTTCCCATTTATTTTTATCGGCTGAAACCCCTAAAATATCATGCGTATTTCCAAATCCTTGCAATCCATTTTTATCAATCATCACAATCAAATTGTCCAATCTTTTTGCTACTGCGTAATGTCCACCTTCCCAAGTTGTGCCTTCGTTTGTTTCACCGTCGGACATCAAAACGTAGGTAAATTCGTTATTTTGAAGGATTTTGTTAGCTTGGGCAATGCCAATGGCAATCGGTAAACCATGTCCCAAAGAACCCGTAGCAAATGGAATTCCTTTGATTTTGTTGGGTGCGGGGTGGGCTGGGAGGGTGGTTCCGTTTTGATAAAAAGTCTTTAAAGTTTCATCCGAAATCTCTCCTAATTCGTGTAAACAAGCATATAAAGATGCGGCTGCATGACCTTTTGATAATAAAAAAACTTCCGATTCTTTTCTATGGGTAATCAAAGAACCAATCATCAAATCGATGCACGAAAGCGAACAGCCAATGTGTCCTGCATTAGCGTTGAAATACATTTCAAGAATTTTGAGACGGAGTTTACCTTGTAACTGTTTTAAATCAGTTGATGCGGATATAGTTTGTTGTGTCGAGGTAGTCATTCAGCTTTGAATTCGTCTAATTTTGAGGAAATTTGATTTATTTCATCCTGCAAAAATAGCGGATTTTTATGAATGTAGCACAATGAAACTACGCAGAAAGTATTAAGCGGTTCATTTTTTAGTAATCGTAAACTCAACCCGACGATTTAATTTACGCCTTTCCTCAGTGGCATTGCTGGCAATTGGACGGGTTTGTCCCCATCCCTTCGTAGTAATTCTTTTGGTTGGAACGCCTTTTGAAATTAAGTAAGTTTTTACTTCTTCAATCCGTTCTTCTGATAATTTCAAATTCAATTGAAAATCCCCTTGGTTATCTGTATGTCCTTCAAAAAGTATCTCCAACGTAGGAAAATCAAGCATGGCTTGGGCGATTCTGTCTAAATCTTTTAGGGCAGGAGCTTGTAATTTAGACTCGCCTTGTTCAAAGGTAAAACTATTCAAAACGCCTTTGTTGCCAACTTCTAAAGGCATTAAATAAAAGTCTTTTTTGATTTCACGATAAGATATTTCTTTTGATAAATCCACAGTTTCATTAATGGCTAAGTAACCTTTTGCGTACGGCACAAAATCATAAATTTCTTTTAGTGGAACCACAAAACTGAATGCCCCTGTAAGTGGGTCATAGTTCTTGATTTCTGGTTTCAGTTTATCATTTTGAGGTGTCATTGTCAAAACAGCTTCAACTGGTTTTTTATTAGTCGTACTCAAGACATTACCCGAAATAATAGCTACGGGTTCTGGTTTGGCAGTTTTTGGTAATTCTAAGCGATAAATATCTTCTTTTTTGGAAGCGTTAATTGAACAAATAAAAGCATAATCTCCCGAAGCTGGAATCGTAAAATAGCCATCCCAATTAGCAGTGTTTATGGCTGGTCCCAAATTTTCAGGTTCCGACCATAATTGCCAAGTTTCATCTAATCGTTGAGATTTAAAAATATCGTTATCTCCAAATCCAGGCAATCCTTGGGTTGAGAAATAAAGTGTTTTTCCATCGGCTGCGATGAAGGGCGTTACGTCGTGTTCAAAAGTATTTAATTGCCTGCCCATGTTGAGGGGTTCAGTCCAAGTATTTTTATCTTTTTTAAAAGCAACGTATAAATCTCGTTTGCCAGTCGTATTTTTTCTTTGGATTGACATCACCATGACTGAACCATCGGGTGAAATGGCAAACTCTGCGTTAGGACTTTGATTGTAATAATTACCAATTTTTACTTCATCTGGATAAGCCCACCCATCACGTGTACGATAGGAGCGTGAAATTCCAGGCGATAATTTTCCGTCTCGATTATATTTATTCATCAATAAAATCTCACGTCCATCGGCTGAAACGGAGAAAACGGCATTTTTATCATTGTTATTGATGGGATAACCAATGTTTTTCGATTTTATCCAATTACCGTCTTTATCTTGGGTACTAAACCAAACGTCTTGATCTCTCTCTTTACCTAAAACGGACATATAGTTTCGAGTATAAAATAATGTTTTTCCATCACTCGAAATCACAGGTGCAAATTCTTGATGTCTTGAATTAACGCCTTTGCCAAGATTTTCACGATAAACCTTTTTGGGAGCATCAAGAGCAACTTTAATTACTGCTTTAATGGGTTCAATCGTTTCGGAAATACCAATGGCATCTATTTGATTTGGTCCCTTTATTTTTTCAGTGTTCAATATTAATTTAATGGCGGCTACTCTATAAGTTGTAATTTCCGACAAATAAATATTCAACATTTTACCTTTTTGAATTGGTTTTAAAGGCTCATTTTTACTATTATAAAGTATATGGGGGTTTAACTCAGTATCTAAGGCAATAATTTTTGAGATACAACCCTGTCCATAATTTTCAGCAATAGCTATCTGACGAATCGACATTAAAGTGTCAAAACCAACGGTAATATATTCTTCGTTAGGACTATCAAGGGAAGATGGTTCCCAAGCGGCTGTACTGACAATATGGTTTGGAAACACATTGGGTTTACCCAAGGCTTGGATGGCTTTATATTCAGTTGTTTGGAAAGGGATTACTCTTTCGGAGGAAAATTCTAATACCTTACTCGCCCAATACGTTCTTTGGGATAACGTTGGAAAGGTAATTTTAAACAAGAATAACAAAAAGAAGGCGGATTTCTTTAACATTGAGACCATTGTGTGAAGGTTGTTATATTTTCCGCAAAAATTATACCGTTTTAAGTAGGTATGAGGTCTTAGGTATGAGATAAATTAAATTCACACCTTCAACATTACCACTATCATTATTACACTACTTACTTAATATTGGGTAAGTGAAAAAACTCACAATCTACTACCTAACAATCAGTTCTTAACAATAGTAACCTCAACCCGTCTATTCAATCTCCGCTTTTCCTCTGAGTTGTTACTGGCAACTGGACGAGTTGAACCATATCCTTGCACCTGAATTCTTTTCATAATAACTCCTTTTGAAGCTAAATATTTTTGAACTTGTTCAACTCTTTCCTTTGAGAGAAGCAAATTTGCATTCCAATCTCCTTGATTATCGGTATGCCCTTCCAACATAATTTCCATGGTAGGATTTTCTTTCATAGCTTTCACGATTCTGTCTAATTCTGGAAAAGAAGTGTCAATTATAACTGCCTTACTTTGTTCAAAAAACACGCTATTCAATGTCATTCGTTGTCCAGCTTCAATTGGGAGGAGGTAAATGTTCTTTTTTACTTCCTTAAAATTATTTTCTTTCGTAAAATCCATCGGTTCAGAAACTGACATAAAACCTTTGCGAGTTGCCGTGATGCTGTAACTCTGTTTGGTTGGTAACATCATTTTATAATCGCCCGTGAGTGGGTCGTAACTTACGCAAACAGTATCTCCATCTGTCATGGATTGCACATTGATTCGGGCAGCAATGGGTTTATTATCTACTTTATTATAGACTCCTCCCGTTACTTGCACCACTGCATTTGGTTTAATGGATTCAGGAACCGCTAATTTGAAAATATCTTCTTCACCTAATGAATTTTCTTGTGAACTAAAATAAGCATAATCCGTTAAGGCTGAAATCGTAAAATAACCGTCCCATTCTTTGGTGTTAATTACCGAACCTAAATTTTCAGGTTCTGACCATCTTAACCATGTATCATCCAATCTTCTACTCAGGAAAATATCATTATTTCCATAACCACTAATTCCTTTGGTTGAAAAGTAAAGCGTTTTGCTATCTGCCGCAATAAATGGCGTACTTTCTTCATCGGCTGAATTAATTATTTTGCCTAAATCCTTTGGTTCAGACCAAGTTTCATCAGTTTGTAAAAATGACACATAAATGTCTTTTCCACCTTGTGTGTCAGTAAATTGACCCGTCATAATCATTACTCGACCATTCGGAGAAAAGCTGTATTCTGCGTAATCAGATTTGTTTTTGAAGTTTTTGACGGTAATAGATTTTGGAAACGCCCAGCCCGTTGCCGTTTTTGTGGACATGGATACACCTTTTGACATTGAGCCATCTCTCAAATAAATATTGTTTAACAAGATGGTCTTTCCATCGGGTGAAATAGCACAAATGGCGTTGTGTTCGGTATTATTGATGGGTTGTCCAATTGGCTTTGCCATTCCCCATTTGCCATCTTTTTGCATTTCAGAAAACCAGACATCTTGATTTCTACTATTTCCTAAATTCTCAGGATGCTTCCAACGAGTGTAATATAATGTTTTTCCATCGGGAGAAATCACGGGAGCAATTTCTCGATAGGCAGAATTGACATTTGAAGTTAGATTTTCTTTTACAATCTCAACGGGCAAATTTTTGGCAACATTAATGGTTGCTTTAATCGGTATTTCCGACTGAGAAATTCCAATAGCATCAATCTCATTCCAGTCTTTCACTCTTGAAGTATTGAGTACGATTTTAATTCCTCTTACTTTAAAAGTGGTTATTTTGGGCAGTATTAAATTAAACATTTTCCCGATTTCAGTGGAAGGAGAATTTTTATTAACCCAAAGCGGCTTTACGTTGTCAAATTCATCAAATGCTTCTATTTTAATAATACAACCTTGTCCAAAATTCTCTGCAATTGCCACTTGACGAATTGACATTAGGGTATCAAATCCAACAATTAAAAATTCTTCTTGGGAATTGTCTTGGGTTTGAGGGTGCCATGCACATACACTTTTTTCGTATTGCGGAAGAACATTTGGTTTACCTAATGCTTGAATAGCTCTATTTTCTTTGGTTGTGTTAGCATCCGAATATTCGGAAGAAAAAGCAATCACTCTGCTCGCCCAAAATGTTTTTTGAGCAAAAGTTTGAAGTGAAAGCAGGAAGATAAAAATGGTTAAGGAAATTCTCATTGGGTAATTAAAAGTCCAGATTCGTTCAAAAGATAGAAATCTCTTCATAAATTTTCACAGGTACTTTCTCTTTTTTGATTTTCTCGAATGTGATATTTCTCGCTTTTTGTTCTAATTTTAAGCCTTTTTGTACTTGAATGTTATGATCAAAAAATTCAATGGCACGTTGCACTTTACTTTTATTGATGGTTAAAAAATATGGACGACGACCATTTTTTTGAACTAAACGTGCATCTAATTTATAAATTGTGCCTTCTGGGAATTCTGAAATGATTTTCAAAGGACAACCAACTTTCAAATCACACGGAATTCGCTGACCATCAATAGTTTTCAAGCGTGGACGATTTCTGCGAGTATCGAAATATACACTTGCATAAATATCCAAGAAGACTTTTTTTTCCAATTCGGGCAATTCAGAAACCAAAGAAAGTTGCATGATTAAGCAGGGGTTTTTGTGGTAAATTAGGAACAGTTGTAAGTAAAATGTTAGTGAACAGTTATCAGTAAATAGTTAAGTCGGCAGTAAAAATTAGTTTGGAACACACTGTTTGCAGTTAGCAGTAAATCAATCTGTGCATTAAGGTGCTGATAATGAATTAGTTATACGGTTTTTTTAATTGACTTTTTACTGATAATTATTTACTGACGACTAATTAACAGTATTCATTTATCGGTGGACAGTTGATGGTAAAGGGTTTTTGGCAAAATTAGATAACAATTAGCGAAAAATTAAACCCAGAATAAATAAAATAAAGTTATTTGAAACTAATCATTTCGAACTGTCACTTTTGCTAACTGGTTTGAGCCAATCTCCAATCCCATACGGGTCTTCCAAAGGTGCTGAAACGTGTTCGTGCTTAATTTGCCAATTATTTTCTTGATTTTTACGTAATACAAAGGTTGAACGAAATTGTACGGCAAATTCCTTTTCTTTCACCTCAACCGTTAATATAATCATTCCTCCAACCCACGCCATATCATTCGAAACTTCCTCAAAGGGACCTTCAACCCATGTTATTTTGTTCAAAGTCAGCGATGAATTACAGAAATCTCCCCACCCTTTTTCAATTTTTTCATACCCCATTGTTGTATATCTGGGACCTTCAAGAATTACATAAGTTTCTTCGGAAAGTACATAACCTAAACAGATATCTTCTATTCGTTTATCAATAATTGCTTGGTAAAAATGGTCAATGGTTTCAATTGGGGACATTCCGACTTTATTTTTAGGATTTAATTAACCAAAGATAGCAAATTTCCACTAAATTTGAGAATACGAAATACCAATTAAATGACATTACAAAAATACGATTCAATCTCTTTATCTATCCTCTGGTCACGTCTTTTAGCTATCGTTGATGAAGCTGGAACAACCCTTCAAAGAACTTCTTTTTCAACTGTAACCCGTGAATCCAATGATTTTGCGGTGGTTTTGATGGACGAACAAGGTCATTCAATTGCACAATCAAGTACCTCTGTTCCTTCTTTTTTAGGCGTTTTGCCAATGCTTACCAAAGCATTATTGAAAGATTATTTTCCAATTGATACTTGGCAAGAAGGCGATTGCGTAATCACAAACGATCCGTGGCTTTGTGCAGGACATAAACCTGATATTGGATTAGTTTCTCCT
>JAYUIP010000412.1:0-2295 GCA_043765945.1 Arcicella sp. | reverse complement strand
AAAAAATAATGAGGATTCCCGAAAAAATGATACTACTGACAATAACGGCAGATTGAATAATGTTGTAATATTTCGTCTGATTTTCGGGAGCAAAACGGAAGAAAGCGGTTTCCATTCCGTAGGTATAAATGATGTTGGCAAGGGCTACGTAGCTGTATAATTTGATATTAATTCCCAATTCGCCAGGCATAAAAGCGGCGGTATGGATAAATACCAAAAGGAAATTCAGCGAACGACCAAGGATTGTACTGATACCGTAGGAGGCAGTTTCGCCCGCTAATTTTTTGAGAACACTCATTGAATGGTTTTTCGGTGGGGTAAATTTTTCACGATTTATTAAAAAAATATTTTTAATAAATGTAAGACGAAGAAGAATGAAAATGATTAATGTTAGAGAAACAGTAGTCCAAAAGAGTCCTCAACAGTTTCATAAATGTCAATAAATTGATATGATAACCCTGTATCTCTTTTCAATAAATCAAAAATCTCTCTACTATTTTTATCACCAGTAACGTAGTAATCAACTTTTTCAATTTCGGCTTGGGCAAATAATTTTATATCATTTGTGATAACAATTCTATTAGTAGATACTTCTTTTAGCTTTCTTGCATTAAAAGCTATACTTCCACAAGCACCAGCTTTTACTGCATGAAAAACATTATAGTTTAATGTTTGGATATTTTTAAGTGGTAATTCTGTTATTTCACCCTTTACACAGTATTCTCCAATTGCTATGGCAGAAACCAAAACAACAATCTGATTGTCTAAAAAATATTTGAAATATTTCTTTGCATTTTCATGAATAGGGTCTTGATTATTGAGAAGTTTTATCAAGAAATTAGTGTCAATAAATACTTTTTTCATAAAATACCACGGATTTCAGCAAGCCATTTGTCAGTATCAGGAACATCCTTCCAAGATTTACTGGCTTTATTAATTAATGAACTAAGATAATCATCATCATAACCTTGCTCATAATCCACAAAAGCAAGCAATTTTACCTCATTTTTATCAAGTTTACCTGACTTCACATTTTGTTTTGCTTGCACATGAATTCCTGCGTATTTATACAAACGATTATCTTTCTGATTGGCTAAAACTTCTTCCGTAGTCTGGATAGTTACTAAACCGTAGTCGTCAGTAGCTAAGTGGATATTTGGGCTTTTCATTCCTCCCATATCTACAATTTTACCATATAAATATAAATCTGAATCAATCCAGCTGTTTTCACTCCTGTAATACTGAGTAGTTCTATTAACTTCTAAATTTGAGGTGTTTTCTAACGAAGTCTTTATGACTAAATTTTGATTATTTTTGACAGCCCATTCTTGGATATTTTGGATTGCTTTACCTTGTATAGGGTCAATTGAATCAATAGATTTTTCATTACCTATTTGACTAAGTATAGCATTAACCGCTATTATTGGACCAGCAATAGTTCTCACGATATTTCGTGTACTACCTTCTTTTACTTCACAAGAAATGGTTGGACGATTTCTCTTATCATTTGGATACAGTAGATTTTCCACATTCTTCAACAAATCCATTAAATGGGAAATGTCAAATTCATGTGGAGGTACATCATTTACCTTTATTTCTATGTATTCTAATTCGTTCATAATTATGCTAAATAAGCAAATTTCGCACAAATATAACGGCTTTATTGAAAATATATTTTTAATTATTAATTCTGGTTTTAAGTATGAAAAGCACATATACTAAAATCCCTCAATCTTCCTTAACTTTACGACCTATTAAAATTCAATTATGCGTTTTCAAGATATTCCTGGTCTGGGAAGTATAAAAAATACCCTCATTCACTCCGTTGAAACGAATCATGTGGCTCACGCTCAGTTGTTTCATGGAGGCGTGGGCAGTGCAAATTTGGCTTTGGCTTGGGCGTATTCCACGTATATCAATTGTGAGGAACGTGCTGAAACTGATGCTTGCGGGCGTTGTGCCTCCTGTGTGAAGATGGCGAAAATGGTTCATCCCGACATTCATCATATTTTTCCAACGCCCAGTGCCAAAGAAACCATTTTGGAATTGCTTCCGATGTGGCGAAAATTTTTGATGGAAAGTCCTTATAGAAGTATGACGGATTGGTTGGAATTTACGGGTGTAACGGGCAATAAACAAGGAATTATTCCGATAAAAGAAGCCCATAATATCATCGAAAAAATCTCTTTGAAAGCTTTTGAGGCGGAATATAAAATCTTGATAATTTGGCAACCCGAATTGATGAATATCGAATCAGCGAATTCTTTACTGAAACTATTGGAAGAACCACCCGCC
>JAYUIP010000411.1:0-2300 GCA_043765945.1 Arcicella sp. | reverse complement strand
CCACTTCCAAAGAAATAATTATACACAAAATCAAAATTAAAATTACGCATAATTGATTCGTGTAGATGTTTATTGAATGACGCATTGGGCATTCCCATCGTCCACCTAATGACAAGCCATTGTGGCTGATCTGTTTTGCAAAGGGCTAATGCTGTCTTTTTCACTTTTAAGATGGGAAAAGTTGGGGTTGTTCCTTCTTTTCCATAGATATCTTTATTATCAAATATATCCGTATTCCCTTCTTTTGCATTCACAAAATCTTGCAACGTAATTTGATTATCTGAAAGTTTGATTTCAGCAATATCATTCCATCTTGTTTTGTATTCTTCCTTTAATCGACTAAGATTTTTTTGAGCCAACACAAAATTTTCGACTGAAACAGGACTTACCTTTTGCCAATTTGGTAATTGCTTTTCGGCTTCTGCAAAAAATTCGCCAATCGTTACTTTTTCAAAGGGCAATTCATTATTATTCTTCGTCATTATTACAACATATTGCTGGTCGTCGTCAATAATTTTTGGGGGAACGTAAAAATGTTTATAGGCTTTAAAATATATATCAAAGCCCAATAAATTGCTTGCGGCTTTGTCGTCAGCATCGTACCCTTTTGAGTTACCACCAAAATCGGGCATTACAAAATAATACTCGTTGGCACTCGAAATAAACGATACGGGCTTACTGATGTGTTGCAATTGATTTGCCTCAATTCGCCAGTACGCTGCAAAGTTGTTTTGTGGTACAAATTTCCCTCCTTCATCTTTTTTCAAAAACATATACATTCTTGAAAATGCACCATACATGAGTGGTAGAGCCGCTAAATGCTCATTAATGGCATTACCGACAAGGCTATTCGTACCGCTGAATTTTGGAATGGCATTTTGGTAATATCCAGCATTTCCCAAGCACCCTTTGGGTAGATAGGATTGTTGCATCCATTCCACAAATTGCTGGCTATTTCCAATTTGTTTTGCACTATAAACCCTGTTACCCAAGGTTTTTCCCGTTGATGGATTTGGGTGATCATAAATTTTCATCCAACCAATGTTTATGTGGGCAATGCTTTCCAACTTAAATCCTATACGCTCTACATATACTTGGGCTTGCGTGGGGGTCGCAACGGCAAAAAAGCCAAGAAGAAGTAATTTTTTCATCTGATATTTAGTTTTAAATGGAAAAATATATCATTCATGAATTACTTTTTTAGTGGTTGATTTGTCCTATTTTTAGTCCAAACATAATTATAAAAAAAACAAAATAACCTTTCATTACTTCAATTGACAGTCTTAGCGAAAATCTGATTCTTGCTTCGTAACGTTAAGGCTTGAAATAATTAAAGCAAACTTAAAAAAAATAGCCGAACAGTTCATCCGTTCGGCTATTTTTGTGAGTGGGAATTCTTAATCCACCAATTTGTGCTTTTGATTGTAGGCAAAGGCAAAAATTATCATTTCGCCCAAAATTCCTACGATGGCGGTGAAAGTGTCGCCGAGCCAAATTAGAAGAAATGAGAAAATGAGGAATATAACTATCATTTGTGCCGTTGAAAGTTCGTTAGTATCCTTGTGTTGTTCTGATGATGCTGACATGATTTTTGAATTAAAATTTAATTTTTACCAAGATATGAATAAATATAAAAAAACTACGCATTTTTTGATTATTCTGTCCATATTTTTTTGTAAGACTTCCCTCCTATTTGCTCAATATACCGACAAATGGATATCTTTGAAGTATGAATCTGTCAGACATAAACCTAATAATTTTTACCTATTGAAAGTAGTTGATGAACGAAAAAATAGAGATAAAGTTGGGTCAATTTATGGTGAAAATCAAGTTGAAAAAAGCCTTAAATTAAGTGGCGGAACGGTAAAATCCTTGCAAAATTATTTCTCGAAATCTTTCGTAAGAGACTCCTCTGATTATCCAATCATTTTCAAAGTCAAAGAGCTATCGGTTGATGAAAGTTTGATTAATTCAAAAGTTACGGGAAAGTGTAAAATCAAAGTTACTTACAGTTTTCAGCGTGACACAACCGAAATTCCTTTGACTGATTTTCAAACGGCAATTACCTTCAACCGCACGCAAGGAGATTATAATAATTACGAAACTTTACTGAGCAAAGTAATCGAAAAATCGGTGATGTATTTTGATGAATGGATGGGGGAAAATTATGATTCAAATCAAAAGCTAATTCGTTCCTTGAAATTGGTCGTAAATCCAGATTATCAGATGGATAATCCTGAAAAAGGAGATACTATTTTTTGGTCGCCTACTCGCAAAATGACTTGGGCAGATTTCACGGG
>JAYUIP010000410.1:0-6574 GCA_043765945.1 Arcicella sp. | reverse complement strand
TCAAACCCTCATAGGAACGCAAGTTTCTCCCGATGGAACAAAAGGAATTGTTTCGCTAAACGTCTTATATTCAGGCAGTAATGCTGGTGCAAAACTGGTGAGTAATACGGATTATGTAACCGTTGCGTGCATTCAATTTGACATCGTCAACACAACGGGTTGCGTAAATTTCCGTTGGCATACCGACGATGCCGTAAATGATTTCCCAATCACAGGCATGAACGAAATCGTTGAAATCTCTGCTGATCCTTATGATTATGACAATCCAATTGTGAAGGCAGGAGGCATTTTTGAGAGTTTAAATCAATGTATTGCCCCCTTGTGTTCAGCCCCTGCGGTTGATGCTGTTCGTGATTTTTTTACGACCAATATCAACACCGCTGTTACGGGAAACACTCTATCAAATGATTCTCCAACAACGGGTTTAACCGTGAAAACTTCAACCTTAGGCACTCCACTAAACGGCAGTATTTCAATCTCTTCAACAGGTGCGTTTACCTACACGCCAAATACGGGTTATGTAGGAAAAGATTCGGTAGAATATGAAGCCTGTAATGCAAGTAGCGTTTGCGATAAAGCCTATATTGTTGTCAACATCACAGGTCCAGCACCCGTGGCAGTTCGTGACCCTTATTCATTAAACGTTGATACTTCGGTTTCTGGGAATATTCTTACAAACGACACTCCAACGGGCGGTTTGACCGTAAAAATTACGCCATTTCCAACGCCTTTGCATGGTAGTTTAACACTGTCAGCTAACGGTATATTTACATACACACCACAAGCGGGTTACGTAGGAAAAGACTCCGTTCAATATCAGGCTTGCAATGGAAATGATGTTTGTGCAACGGCTTATGCAGTATTCACGATTACAGGTACAGTACCCCCAGCACAAGTTGATTTATCATTAACAAAGATAGTAAATCAGAAAAAAGCAGTTATTGGCGATACAATTTCTTATACTATTACAGTTAAAAACGAAGGCACAAATCCAGCAACGGGAGTGACTGTGAAGGACTTGATGCCAGCGAATGTTTTATATCAAACTAATGCAACTGCCTTCGGTACTTATGATAACGCCACGGGCATCTGGACAATTGGCAATATCGCTGTTGGTCAGTCAGTTACGCTTTCGATTTCTGTAAAAGCACAGTATCAAGGAACGTTCTTTAATCGGGCTGAAATATTTACTTGCAATGAAACGGATATTGATTCAAAGCCAGGCAATACATTTACCACAAATACATCAACTTCAAATCCTTTATTGGAAGATGATAATGCCACAACTTGTTTTTATGTACCAGTGGAAATTTGCGACGGAAGCGGTGACCAATACGATATTTCTGTGCCAACGGGTTACACACAAATTCAATGGTATAAAGACGATGTGGTGATTTTAGGAGCAACTAATGCAACTTACAGCGTTTCAGCCCCAGGAAAATATACCTTCACAACTTTGGAAGGGATTTGTCCAGCGGGTGGATGTTGCCCTGCCGAATTTATCAGCATAAATTGCTGTAAACCAAACATTTGCGTTCCGTATAGTGTGGTTAAAACAAAGTCAGCTATTAAATAAGTTAAAAGTTAGGAATAACGCAGGCTGGGTTTTGAACCCAGCCTGCGTTCTATCTTAGCTCCGCCAAAAAATGAAAAAATATCTCCTGCCAATATTCCTTTTACTCACTTCTTTAAGCACTTTTGCTCAGCAAGAAGCCATGTACTCTCAGTATCTTTTTAACCCGATGGCAATAAATCCAGCGATGACTTCTTCCAAAATGGGGGAAAATCTTGCAAAAGTGATTTATCGTAAACAACTAATGGGCGGAGATTTTGAGGGTGACCCACAAACTCAAACGGTTGTGGTTGAATTACCTTTCCGAAATGAAAAAATGGGTTTTGGATTTCAGATTTATAATGATGTGGCAGGAATATTGAAATCAACGGGCGGCTACGGAATTTATCATTACAAAGTTCGATTTAATGATAAAATAAGCCTAACAATGGGCGTACAGGCAGGAATGACCAATTTTAGAGCTAATTTTACGAATGTACAACTCATCGACCCAAAAGATCCAAACTTTGGACAAAACATCAACAAAGCCCTCCCAAGTGTTGGAACGGGCATAAATTTAACAAACGAAAAATGGTATTTATCAATTTCAGTTCCTCAGATTGTGAGGAATGATTTAAGTATAATTAGCGATCTAAATTCAAAATATAACGCCTCCACCAACCGATTTATGTTCGGAATGTTTGGCTATGATTTTAGATTAAATAAGTCAATAAAACTGATGCCAAGTGTTTTAGCGAAAATGATTGAAAATGCCCCCGTGGCTTTTGATTTTAATGTAAAGGCAAGTTTTATGGATAAATTTCTGATAGGTGGTTCATTAAGAACTGCTAACGATAAATTTAAAGAAGCCAGCAGTCAAACCCGTTTGGGAGATGCGTTTATTGCTTACACCGAAATACAAGTCACCCCAAAAATTAGGTTTGGATATGCCTACAATATTTCAACTGCCAAAGGACAATATGACAGCGGTTCACACGAAATTTTGATTGCTTATAAATTTAAAAGGAATGACGAAGAAAGTGAGGTGATTGACCCAAGGTTTAAGTAGAAGATTAATAAAATTGCAAATTAGACCACAGATTGTACGGATTGAGCGGATTTGTACTGGGACGCATAGTCGGATTTTAATGTTTAATATTTATCCGACTATGCGTCCCAGTGTAAATCCGCTCAATTTGTGGTCTAATTTCGTCCAGTAGAATCTTTCAGACTCCCATCGGCACTTTTTTTTCCAAAATCACAATCTGCATTTTATGCACTTTTATCAAAACTGTGTTTAATTCTTCATACTTTAAATCCTCAACGGTTAGGTTATATAGTTCGGCAATTTGCTCAAAACGTTCTTCCGAAGGCATTCTTTTTCCGTTTTCTTTTTGCCAATAGGCAGGTTGAGAAATCCCCATCCGATTCGCCACATAGTCTTGACTATACCCAAATATTTCACGAATTCTCCTCAGCTTTGTTGCAATCTCTTCCATATTGATTTTTTGTTAAATAGTGTTCTTATTTTTTATTGAAAGTACGCAGAATTACTGAATAGTTGATATTAAAATTCGCTTAGAACCATGCCAATCCTCTCTAAAACCGCTGAAAACTCTTTTCGCATTGGAGCAGTAATCGTTATTTTTTCTTTGGTAAAAGGATGTTCAAAAGCCAATTCACGAGCGTGTAAAAGCATCGTGTTTAGCCCAAAACGTTCTTCAAATATTTTGTTATGCTTACAATCTCCATGGGTTTTATCGCCAATTAAATAATGCCTCATCTGAGCAAAATGCCTTCTGATTTGATGCGTTCGCCCTGTTTCAGGAATAATTTCAGCCAATGAATACCTTGATTTTGGGTAACGACTCACCTCAATATCCAATTCAACCTGTTGCAAACATCGAAAGTGCGTTACGGCTTCTTTCAAAACGCCATTGGCATTTTCAAGCGGTCGGTCAGTTGTGCCTTTTTCGGGTAAAAATCCTCTGACCAAAGCCAAGTATTTCTTATCCATTTCACGGTTTTCAAACTTCATTTGCATGGCTCGGTCAGCTTCTTTCGATAGAGAAAACAACAAAACACCGCCCGTTTTTCTATCAATTCGATGGCAAGGATTCACCCAACGATTTAATTGGTCACGCAGTAATTGAAGGGCAAAAATAGTCTCCTCCGCCGCAATCGGTGAGCGATGTACTAAAAGATTATGAGGTTTATTAATGGCAACGATGTGTTCGTCTTGGTAGAGAATTTGAAGAGGATTTTCAAGCATTTTTTATGCAAAGATACGGTAAAGGTTTTTTGGCAAAAACTGTTTAGACCACGGATTTGACGGATGGTAGGGATTTTCACGGATAGAATTTAAAAAAATCCGTGTAAATCCGTACAATCTGTGGTCTAATCGTTTTTATTTCTGTATCATTTGCACGGCACTATCATTTACCTCAAACTTATTATTTTTCAACAAATTAATCACCTCCGAACCCGCCAAAATCACAGGTCCATAGCCATGTGCAGCGAATGGACTGATGGGACGATGATAATAAAATGCGGGGTCAAATCCCATGCCTGTTCCCACGCACGTACCCTCAACTTGACCCTTCGCATTTACCTTTGTGGAAACCGCATTCCAACCTAAAAGTGCCGTTGGAGCATAAGCAAGCCCATCTATCCACCCTTGATTGATAGCTCTGGCGATTGAATATGTATAAATTGCGGTTGCCGAAGTCTCTAAATAGGAATCCTCTTTATCCAATAATTGATGCCAAAAACCTGACCCAGATTGATAACTTGCCAAGCCTTTCACGTGGGCTCTCAACAACGCCAAAATCTCAGGACGGGCAGGGTGATTTTCAGGTAAAACTTCCAATAATTCTACCTCCGTCATCACCGCCCAACCGTTTGCCCTTGCCCAATGAAATTGCGGATGTTCGGTCATGCCTTCAATCCAACCGTGCATATATACGTTCTTCTCTTTATTGAACATTCTTTTGGCATAAAACAAAACTTGTTTGGTGGCTTCATCAAAGTATTTTTGTTCACCCGTAAATTTTCCCATTTGTGCCAAAGCAGGGATTCCCATAAATAAATCATCTAACCAAAGTGAATTAGGCATTGGTCTGTTTCTCGCCAACGTTCCATCTTTTAAACGGAATTCTTTGTTCAGAATATAGTCAATATGAATGTCAATTAATGGTCGAAGATTGGTTTTGCTTCCCTTCCGAGTTGCCTTAATCATGGCGGTACACATGGCACCGCAATCGTCCAAAGCGTGTGGGGTCAATAATCCCTTCAAAGGTTCTTTTGTTCCCCAATCGGCGTGTTCTTCGATTGTTTTTTTGAAATATGGAGCAGCATTGGCGATGAACTGTAATCTTTTATCAGTATATTCCTTAAAACGAGCATCCCCCGTGGCTTGACTTGCCAGCAACATGGCTCCGTAAGTAACGCCCCATTCATAACTCACGATTCTGAAATCACCTTTTTTTAAGGCAGTATTTTCATCAATTTTAGATAAATCAGTAAGCGTTTCTCCCGTTTTTGGATTAATAAATTCGGGTGGCGTAACTTCATTGAGATAAGCATGGATTTTATCTAAAACTATCTTTATTTCTTCCGTTTTTGGAATGCCGTACGGTATTGGATAGTCGGGTTTTAACAGGTGTAAAGGTGTATTTGAATCATTAGCATTCGTTACGTTTCGTTGAGCAAATGATGTTAAATTAACTATAAGAAATATTGAAAAGAAAATTAATTTTTTCATTTTATTTTTGATTTAGGTATGTTACGCAAGCCCGAAGGGCTTTAATGTGAATAGCCGTTGGTGAAACCTACGGAGATAGGAAAAAGGGTGACAAACCCTGAAAGGGTTAAATAGACTATACTGATTTATTTAACCCTTTTAGGGTTTTGTCGTCCTCAACCATTCTCCGTAGGTTTCACCTACGGTTATTTATATTTAAGTCCTTCGGACTATTGTTTGCGAAACCTGAATGATTTAGATAAATTTATTATCCCATTTTTTCACCCAATTTGGATATTCTTTTTCCAATAAATTTTTCGCCCAAGTGCCATAATAGGCATAACCTATACGCCTTTCATTTTCAATTTCTACGAACGTATTTTTAGGAATACTATTTCTGCCCACAAAAAAGGGCTTATTGGTTTCAAGGTCATAAAATATTGCCCAACCCGTTGAAGATGAATCACTTACTACAATTCTATCCCTCCCTTTGGGCTGACTTGCATCTAAAATATCCTTGGTTTTTGTACCCACAATTTTAGCGTTATCTAACCACATGATCCCCGATTGAATTGACTTTTTGATTTCGAGTGAAGGCTTTTCAATACTCATTAAATACCGAATAATTCCCACACTTTCATCGCCCGAAATTCAAACATTCTTGCTTTGGCGGGTTTCAGCGTTTGACGGTCGTGTTGAGCACACCAAGCGGTCAATTTTCCGTTTTGAATTATTTGGGTTTTCGGGATGCAATTAATCCCTTTCTCAACCGCAATTTTTGCTTTTTTCGAGAGTGTTTTATCAATCTTTTCAAAATCATTAGTGCATTCTGAGGCATATTTCAACACCCACATTACATCAATCATCGCATTATCATTGTAGGTAATATGTTTGTGATAACCGTTTATATCTGGATAAAATTGTCCCCACCCTCCCACGGCATTTTGAGCATTTAGTAAATAATTAATACCCTTCTCAACCGCTTTTAAATAAGCTGAATTTTGCGTTTTTTCATAAGCCGAAGCCAATGCTTTTATTTCACGAGTAGTAGCTTCATCGTCAATCGTAGCATCCAAATTATTTTCTCCGTTAATAATTATGCCTTTAAAGCATTTAAAATCGGCTTTTCGTATTTGATAGCATCTCCATGAGGTTGTGGAAATCCACCATTATTACGTTGATATAATAACATTTTGTCAGCGGTGGAATCGGTTACAACTTGTGCTTGTAATGATGTTGCTGATAAAATTAAGATTGAAATTATTACAATACTTGATACG
>JAYUIP010000409.1:0-2313 GCA_043765945.1 Arcicella sp. | reverse complement strand
TTCATAAACTTTTATCTTTGATAATGAAAATCCTTTTAAATCTGCACGGTCCGCCGTTGCGGTTGCGAAGCATCTGCGTTATCTGCACGGTCCGCCGTTGCGGTACCATAATTACATTGATAACTTGTTAATATTTTGTTAAACACAGTGGGGGTTTGTTACTTATGGAATGTCTGAACGTTAGAGTATTATAATTGGAATAATTGCAAAATAATATCAAAATTATCCATTTATCAAAAAGTTGTAAAAAGTAGGAATAAAGAATAAAAGATAGGTTTTTATTAACAGATTTTATTTTAATTTTGTATTTACTCATAAAATTAGAATATCATAAAGGTTTTCAGTAATTTAATTAATGCTGAAATAGTTTTAAGATTAAGAGTTTTTTTAAAGATAATTACAACTAAATTTCAAGAAGATGAACGTAAAAATGAAATCTCTATTGGTGGCTGCGGTTTTATTGTTTACTGGCATGGTAAACGGACAAACCGTTCAGCAGGGCTTGATGCAGGTGGACGGAGACCAACCAACAAAAGCAAAAGCAACAATGACAGCGGTGGTGGCGGCTTCGCCAACGGCTGAAAATATGTATTACTTAGGATACGTACAAGTACGTGGCGGTGATTTGGCAGGTGCAAAAGCGACCTTTGAAAAAGGATTGACTACGGAGCCAAAGCAACCTTTAAACTCAGTGGGTTTAGCAACAATCATGTTGGCTGAAAAGAATGCACAAGGAGCAAAAGCGGCTTTTGATAAAATTTTGTTAGATACAAAAATGAAAAATGCGGATGTAATGTACCGTATTGCGGAGGCTTATACTTTATTTGAAAACACAAACGACCCAGGTGAAGCCGTTCGTTTGATTGATTTGATTACGGAAAAAACTAAAAAGCCATTGACGGCTGATATGCAGATTGTGAAAGGTGATGCTTTTTTGATTAAAAACGACGGTGGACCAGCAGCAACGGCTTATGAACAAGCGATTTTGGTAGGTAAAAGTGCTAAGGCGTATATTCGTTTAGGAGTTGTTTATTTGAGAGGTAAAAACTATCAATACACGGTCAATAGCTATCAGAGTGCTTATGAAACAGATTCATCTTTTGCTCCGTATTACAAGCGTATGGGTGAATATTATATTATTTTTGGTAAATATAAAGATGCTTCTAAACTGTTCAGAAAGTATGTTGATAGAGCAGAAGCAACGCCTACCGTATTGTTGTCAACCGCAAAACTATTGTTCTTATCAAAGGATTATGAAGGTTCGAGCGAGTTTACGAAAAGAGCAGAAGCAGGTGGTGCAACTGATAATGACGTATTCCGTATGAAAGGATATTCTGGTATTGAATTGGGAAAATGTCAGGAAGGAATTGACAATTTGGAGAAGATGGTGAAATCAGGAGTTAAGCCTTATTATTTGGATAATGTTTACTTTGGGAAAGGCTATCAGTGTTTGAAACAAGACTCTGTTGCGATTCTTTATTACGAAAAAGCAGCTCCCGAAGATACTATTAATAACCTCAATGCTACAATGTATACAATTGCTTACACGGCGAAAAAATATCCAACAGCAGTTGAATATGCAACCAAGGGGATGAATTGGAAATTGGCTAAAAAGCAAGCATTAAACAGTACAGATTGGTATAATGCAGGTTTGGCTCAGTATTATGTGACGGCTTATACGCCACGTGAAGATACTTTGGGAAGATTTACACAAGGAATGAAAGGTGATTCAATGTTCGCAAAAGCAATTGCAATTAATGAAAAATTTGCTCCGTTCCATTTATATCGTGCCAGAACGAATAGTTACGTAGATTATGCTGGAACAAAATGGTTGGCGGCA
Organism: Arcicella sp.; assembly: GCA_043765945.1. GTDB lineage: Bacteria > Bacteroidota > Bacteroidia > Cytophagales > Spirosomataceae > Arcicella. The sequence continues at coordinate 473 of JAYUIP010000409.1, read as the reverse complement.
CCACATTACGAGAAATTCTTGGTGATGGTAGATATGGCAAAAGCCAATAAAGAGCAATTGTATGAAGCCTACAAATATTTGGCTGGATATAATTCGATTATAACGAAAGATTTGGTGAAGGTTCAAGAGAATGTGGACAAAGCATTAGCTATTAAACCAGAAGATCCAGATATGTTGAAAGCAATTTTAAACCCAGCACTCGCAACGCCAGTGCCAGCGGTGAAAACGCCAACGACACCAGCCCCAAAGATCCCTAAAAAATAAGTTTTAGAAGTTTATTAATCAAAGCCCTGCCAATTGGTAGGGCTTTTTTTGTGTTGAGTGATTGGTGAATGATGATTAGTAATTAGATTTGTGATATGGATTTACTTAAAGTCATGCCATGAGTGAACAAAGCAATGTTCAAGTATTGAAAACTGTCGAAGACAACTTGACGACTTAATAATTTAAAATTTAACAAATATTTATGTACG
>JAYUIP010000408.1:0-2322 GCA_043765945.1 Arcicella sp. | reverse complement strand
TCAGTCAATTGAAAGACATCTTAGTAAGTAAAGTCAAAACCAAAGAAATTAAAACGGGAGATACTGTCGTAACAAATCTGCGTCATTTCCAACACCTTAAACAGACTAATGAAGCACTTGAAAATGTTTTGGAGGGATTAAGTCAGAGTATTACAGGAGACTTTTTGGCTCAGGATATCCGTTTTGCCTTGCACCACTTGGGGGAGATTACTGGGACGATTACAACTGATGATTTGTTGAAAAATATTTTTGGGAAGTTTTGTATAGGAAAGTAGACAGTAGTAGTAAAATTGTATAAAACCCTTACGAAACCCTGTAAAAGGCATAGGTAATGAATCGGAAACAAGAACTAAGTGTATCAATGATTAGATGATTGAGCGAAGGGTTAAAAATTCCAATTAACTTTTTGATACCTGTGGGGGTGTAAAATATTACTGGATCCTTAGAAAAAATAAAATTCTGCTGTGACTTTGGGAGTCGGCTGGGTAGGGTTTATAAACTAAAAATGATCATGGTAGATATAGATTTTCTTGATATTGAAGTAAAGGATGTTCAGATTGAAGAAGAAGAAGAGAAAAGTGTTACACTAACTTGGATTTTTGTTAATTTGCAACAAGACGTAATTAATAAAATAATGGAATCGTCTTATAAAATTCGCAAACATTATGGAGAAGATTTACCCATTAAGTATCTATTAGAAATATCAGAGATACCTAAATTCTCATGGATAAGTTACTTTGATAAATCTGAAATACTTGGAATAGAATTGCATCAGAATGATGGAATATTAGTTGGAAGTATTTTAGACAGGTATAATAACTGGCATGAACTACATAAAAGTAAAATAAAACCACAATATGATGTATTTGCAAATCAAGTTCCCTCTTTTGAGATGGATGGAATTACTTTTGCCACCAAACAATTGTCTGAATCATTTTGTGAATGGTACATCTCATCAAATTTAGGATTTATTAAGTTTAACTTAGGTTCTAAACCGATAGAAAATAATTCATACGAAATTTACTTTAAAAATAATATTCGGCTGTATTTATCAAAAAGAATCTCCTGACGTTTTGCCCAGGCATTTTAGTAATTTTTTAAAACGTGAAGCTAAAAAATATCTTCTTCCGATATCAAAGTCAGCAGAACCCAAACATATTGTGCAAGGGAATGCTAAAAGAACATATCCAGCTATCGTTATTATGGCGGTTGCTTAAATAATTAATGAAGTTAAAGGTGAGAGTTTTCTACCAATAGAGGAAACTGATTTTAATAAAAAAGTTGAGTTAATTATTATTGCAGTATTCAATAAATTAGGCTTAACGGTAGGCAATGGAATACGAAACCATTTTAATTATCTTAACAAGTTATCCAAAATCCATAAAAAAAGTTGTCGAACTATTGAATAGTTTAGGATATACACCACAAGCCAAAGAATCTGAGTTAAAAAAACGCAGCTACTAATCGTTAGCAAAACCGTTAGTAAAACATAAATTGTTATCAATATATACCCTTGTGCACTATCGTATGAGGTTTTTTGTTTTATTCCAAAAGTTTATAATTAGTGGTTGCATTAGCACTTTTTCACAGGTCTAACTTTGAAGAAAAAACGATAAAAAAATAAAAAATCAATTAGTGAACATTCTAAAAAATATCATTCATCATTTTATCACAAATAATTTGATGAATTCCTTTGAAGTTATAATCTTAATTTTCCTAACTGAAAGGGAATTAAACCCGTTAAATGTGTCTTTACTTGGGTTAATGATAAGAGCTTTTCTAAATTCGCTAAATTTTTCAAAAATAAGGAAAGGATACAAAATGCCAAATCCAAAAAAATCTTTGATTATGAATTTATTTTCAAATTCTCTTTGTTTTTCGGAAGACGAAAGAATTGATTATCTTGACCATTATTTTAAATAAAACTAAACGGGATTAATCACCTCATTCTTCCTCGGAATCGGGCTTTCTGCCTGTTGTGGCTTTCGGATATTTGTTCCTATGTTGGTTACAAATATTGCCGCTTTGTCAGGGCATTATCACTTTGGGCAAGATTTTGCTTGGATGGGAACCATGACGGCTTTCTACATTTTTGCTTCGGCAACGGTTCTGGAAATTATTGGCTATTACATTCCTTGGTTTGACAATCTTTTGGATTTTATCGCTACGCCAGCATCAATCATAGCAGGAACAATTTTGACTACTTCATTTTTAGGAGGGGATATTTCCCCAATGATAAAATGGGTTTTAGGGTTTTTAATAGGTGGCGGCAGTGCAGGAGTAGTTCAATTAGGTACAACTGCCACAAGATTAGCCTCCACC
>JAYUIP010000407.1:0-2322 GCA_043765945.1 Arcicella sp. | reverse complement strand
ACACCCGTAACGCTTACGGCACCAGTAGCCAATACTTATTCATGGACGGGTGGAGGTACTTTCTCCACGCAAACCATCAATCCAACCCCAAGTGCTACAACTACCTATAATGTAACGATGGGATATGGAAATGGAACGTGTACGGTAACAACCTCGGCTCAAGTAGTCATAAATCCATTGCCAACGGCTTCATCAAATTCGCCTATTTGTGCAGGAGGAACTTTGAATTTATCGGTTGGAACAGCATCTTCTTATCTTTGGACGGGACCAAGTTCGTTTACTTCGACCGATCAAAACCCAAGTATAACTAACGCAGCAGTTGGAGGAACTTACACGGTCGTAACCGTCAATGGAGGATGTACTTCCACCGCAACGGTTAGCGTAACGATTAATGCACTGCCGATAGCTACGGCAAGTAGTAATTCTCCAGTATGTGCGGGTAATACGGTTAATTTGAGTAGTTCGGGTGGAGGTAGTTACGCCTGGACGGGCATTAGTGGCTTTACTTCAAGTTTGCAAAATCCCACCATTCCAAACGCAACGACTTCTGCGACAGGTACTTATCGAGTACTTGTAACGAATGCTAACGGTTGTACTGCCATGGCAACGACTTCGGTTACAGTCAATGCAAACCCCACGGCAACGGTAAATAGCAACTCACCGATTTGTGCAGGAACGAGTTTAATTCTGACTTCATCGGGAGGAACATCTTACGCATGGACGGGCATCAGTGGCTTTACGTCAAATTTACAAAATCCAAGTATTGCTAATGCAACGACTTCTGCGACGGGTACTTACCAAGTCATTGTAACGAATGGCAACGGTTGTACCGCCATGGCAACGACCTCTGCCACGGTCAATCCAACCCCTGCCACACCCACCACCCAAGCCGATACCCAAATCATTTTTGGGGGCAGTGTGAGTTTGACCGCCACGGGATGTTCAGGAGTAGGAAGCGTGTTGAAATGGTACCAAACGGCTGATAATGCGTTGGTTACGATGCCCGTCAGTCCAACGGCTACGGCTCAATATTATGCAAAATGTGAAGTAACTGCCAACGGAATTACTTGTATTTCAAGTAATAGCAATAATGTAACGGTAACGGTCTTACAACCTCAACCACCCGTAGCCACAGGAGCAACGATTTGCTTGGGCAGTAGCGTAACACTCACCGCCACGGGTTGCTCGGGTAGTACAGGAACGTTTGTGTTGAAGTGGTATCAAAATGCCGATGATGTGTTGGTAACGATGCCTGTTAGTCTAACGGTTAATACTGATTATTACGCAAAATGTGAGCAGACCTTCAATTCAGTAACGGCAATTAGTGTGAAATCAAACGTGGTAACGGTAACGGTTCTGAATCCAGTAGCACCAGTAGCTACGGGCGGAACGATTTACTTGGGAAATTCAATTACCTTAACTGCCACGGGTTGCACAGGTGCAGGATTTGTGATAAAATGGTATCAAACGGCTGATGATGTGTTAGTTACCATGCCAGTCAGTCCAACGGTAACGACTCAATATTACGCAAAATGTGAACAAACGGCTAATTCAGTAACGTGTGCGAGTGTGAAGAGTAATGACGTAACGGTCATGGTGGTAAACAGAATTTTTGTGGATATTACTAAAATAGCGGCTCCAATTCAAAACGGAAATTCGTGGGCAACGGCTTATGGCAATTTGCAAACGGGTTTAGCGGCAGCCACGGCAGGGGTGGAAGTTTGGGTGGCAAAGGGAACGTATAAACCAACGACAACGATAACCCGAACCATTTACTTTAACATTCCGAGCAGTGTGATTGTCTATGGCGGTTTTGTAGGAACAGAAGATGCTCTAATTGACCGTAATTTCAGAACGAATAGTACGATTTTGAGTGGTGATATTGGAGCATTAAATGTTGATGATGACAACAGTTATCACGTTGTGGTGATGAACGGTTCGAGCAATACTACTGTTTTAGACGGCTTTACGATTGTGGGTGGCTACGCTAATTTTGATCCTAAACGAACTTTCAATGTTCCGCTGACGGCTCCAACCACTGCAACCATCGAAACAGGAGGAGGAATTTTAGTTCAAAATGCAGGAATGCCAACCATTGCCAATTGTATAATCATTAGTAATTCAGCCGTAACGGGTGGAGGTTTGTATGCAGGAGATGCCAGTATGCCGAATATTATAGCTTGTAAATTTATGGCAAATCAAGCAGGATTTGGTTCAGGTATGTATTTTCAAGATGGTAGTAACGGAAAAGTCAATAATACATTGATTTCTGGAAATAGAGGGATCGGAGGGGTTTATAACAACAATTCTAATCCAATGCTT
>JAYUIP010000406.1:0-2324 GCA_043765945.1 Arcicella sp. | reverse complement strand
GTAAATGGTGTTGGCGGGAACGTCTGAAAATAGTAAAAATCCGCCATTTTTAACCCAAACAGGTCCTTCTGACCATTGATAACCAGAAGACAAAACTTCGATTTTGGCATCTGAGGCAATGAGTTTATCAAGTTCGGGGGCAAGTCTGATTACTTTTCCCAAAGTTGGATAATTGGTTTGTGCGGATATGGTTGCCATACAACAAGTTATTAAGAAGGTTGATAAGATTGTTTTCATTTTTATTCGGCAAAGGGTTTGAGAATGGGATGGGCAAATTTAGTTTCGTTGGTTTTGATAATTGACATAATTTGGTAGTTTACCTGTTCCTTGGTTTTATTAAATATTGCTCCATCGTTGGTGGCAATATTATAAGAAACTAAAATATCCAATGAATTTTCACCGAATCCTCCAAAACGAGTGATACCAGGGTCTGGTTTATAGCTAAGTTCTTGGTTATGAACGGTTTGATTAATTTCTCGAATAATTTTTTCCAGAATATCTATTGAAGTATCTGATTGTAATTTTACGGTGTATTTTGCCCGCATAAATTTCCTTTTGGTCTGATTTTCAAGGGCTTGTGCAGTGAGGAGTCTATTGGGAACTGTAATTAAACTGCCATCTCCCGTGCGGATGCGAGTGCTACGGAATCCAATATTTTCAACATCACCCGAGACTTTATCTAATTGAATGTTATCACCCACGACAAAGGGTAAATCTAAGAATATAGTGAAAGAGGCAAAAAGGTTTTCCAAGGTCTCACGGGCGGCTAAGGCAATGGCGAGTCCTCCGATGCCTAAGCCCGTTACTAACGCCACAACATCTACTTTGAAAACGATTCCTAATAAAACAAAAATGGTTAAAATAGAAATTATGACTACGACCAAATCTTTGAAAAAGGGAATAAATTGGTCGTCTAATTTTGAAGATGTTAGGGTGGCTCGTTCTTGAAAAATCAAGGCAATAAATTTTGTAATTCTTATTAAAATCCACGCTACGGCAAAGATGAAAATGCCCTCATATCCTCTGATTAATAGCATTTTTAAGCCAAAAAATTCTTGAGAAGGTAAATGCCAAGATGTTGGGAAATGGATGAAAGTAGAACCTAAGTATATGAATATCAAGGTGATAAGTAACCGAGTGGGTTGCCCAATCATTTCAATAAACGTACGAATGGGGACATTGTCGTGACGGATGAAACGATAGATAATTTTACTGAAATAATCGGCAAGAAAGCGTCTGAATAATAATCCTAAAAAGATAATTCCTATGAGCCAAAGTATATCAACGACTTTATTTTCGAGAAATTCGGTTTGTAAATACTGCATTTTCAAAGGTTTAAATGAAATGTAAAGTTAATTTATTTTGATTCTTGGGGGACATTAATCAAAGAAAAAGTAATTTTGTGATTGTCTTCGACAAATGATTGACCACGGATGACACAGATATTGCGGATTCACACGGATTTTTTATTTGGTTGAATAGGCATTTGCTATCAATCAAAAATCTGAAAGAATGCTTTTTATTTTTACAAAAAAAATCCGTGTAAATCTGTCTAATTGATAAAATCTGTGGTCTAATTTTTCGTCTATTCATAACAAATATATCAAATGAATTTATCTATTGATTTAGGAAATACTTATGCTAAGACGGGGCTTTTTTTGGGAGGAAGATTGGTGGAAACTCGTTGGAAATTGACTTACGATGAACTCGTTAATTATGTGCAAAATGTTAATCCTCAAAGGATTATGGTTTCTTCGGTTAGTTCTTCGGAAGAACGATTGAAAGATGAACTTTCTAAGATTACGACTGAAATTTATTTACTAAAAAGTACAACTCCTGTGCCATTAATTAAACTTTATGATACGCCCGAAACGTTGGGTGCTGACCGTGTGGCGGCTGCCGTTGGAGCAAAGATTTTATATCCCGAAAAGAACTGTTTGGTGATTGACATGGGTACGTGTATTACGTATGATTTGGTGGACGCAGCAGATAATTTTCACGGTGGAATTATCTCAATAGGCGTGCGAATGAGGTTCAAAGCCATGAATACTTTTACGAAACGTTTACCGTTGTTAGAACCCGATGGAATCCCTGATTTAATTGGTAAAAACACGAAACACGCTATGCAAAGTGGGGTTATGAATGGTTTGTTGGCGGAAATAAATGGGCTTATTGAGGAGTATGACAAGGTTTTAACAAATATTAACGTCATTTTCTGTGGTGGTGATGCCACTTACTTTGCAAACCGCATAAAAAACCCGAACTTTGTTGTCCCAGAATTAGTGCTGATTGGACTTAACCGAATTTTAGAATATAATGTCAAA
>JAYUIP010000405.1:0-2325 GCA_043765945.1 Arcicella sp. | reverse complement strand
TGGCGGTTCTTGGAATGATTTTATAGAACTTTTTTAATGAATCCTCTTTACTGTAAATCTTTATTTTTTTACCAATATCAACAATTTTTGAAGTATCAATATTTATAACTTGACCGTAGGATTCAGGAATTAAGTATATCAAAAAGAATAAAAACAATAATTTTTTCATCTAAATTTTTTTAAAAATCAAACGTAAAATTAAAGTTTATATTCCGTTGATTGAAAGGATTTAAGAAATTTTAAGAAACAATACATTTTGCTTCGCAAAAACTAAACTTAGACCACGGATTACAAGGATTTTACAGATTTACACTGATAAAATTTTAAAGAATCCGTGTAAATCAGTAAAATCTGTGTTATCTGTGGTCTAATCTTTACTCAAATCATGCTTTAATTGCTAATAAAATCTTATCTAAATCTGCTTGCGAAGTAAATGGAATCTTGATTTCTCCTTTTCCTTTTTCATCGGCTTTCACCACAACTTTTGCTCCAAAATAGGCTTGCAAGCGAAATTGCAAACTTCTGATTTCCTGCTTAATTCCTCCACCAATGGCTTTTTTGGCTGAATTTACTAAATTAGAGTCCGCTAAATCTCTTACGGCTTCCTCCACTTTTCTTACCGACCAATCATCCGCAATAATCTTTTTGAAAATTTCTAATTGCTGTTCTCTATCGGTAATATTAATGATTGCACGAGCGTGTCCCATCGAAATTTTCATGTCTCGTAAAGCCACTTGAATCACATCGGGTAACTTCAATAAACGGATATAATTATTAACCGTCGTACGATTTTTACCAACACGATCACCTAATTCTTCTTGTTTCAAAGAACATTCCGTAATCAATCTTTGGTATGAAAGGGCAATCTCAATTGAGTTCAGGTTTTCACGCTGAATGTTCTCAATTAATGCCATTTCAAGCATCTGTTGGTCGTTTGCCGTTCTTACATACGCAGGAATGCTCGTTAGACCCGCCCGTTTGGAAGCTTGCAGACGACGTTCTCCTGAAATTAATTGAAACTTATTTACGCCAATCTGACGAACCGTGATGGGCTGAATAATCCCTTGAACTTTAATCGAATCAGCCAATTCATTGAGTGCTTCTTCATCAAAATGCGTACGGGGTTGGTACGGATTTGTCTCAATTAAATCCATTGAAATCTCGTTCATCGAACTGATTTGTTCCATGCGAGAAGGACGCTCAAGCGGTAAAACTGGCTGGCGTTGAATGTTATTAACCTCATCAGAATCTTGAAGCAAAGCTCCCAAGCCTCTCCCCAATCCAACACGTTTTTTCATTACTGGAATTTCTACTTTACTCATTTCTTTTCGATGCTTGATGTTTGTGATTCGATTTTCGGTCTTCGATGTCAATTATTTTCATACTTATATATTTGGAATTTGCCGATAGTATTTATTCAAATTCCAAATATCGAAAAACTAACATCAAACAACGAAAATCATTCTTGTGTTACATATCCATTTTTTGCCAAAACTTCACGTGCGAGGTTCAGGTAACTGATGGCTCCTTTACTTTCAGAATCGTGGGCAATAGCGGGAACGCCAAAACTTGGAGATTCAGATAATCGAATGTTTCGGGGAATGATGGTGTTGAAAACCATATTGTGAAAATGGGCGGTCACTTCTGCCACCACTTGATTGGAAAGTCGAACCCGCAAATCATACATCGTCAATAAAATTCCTTCAATGGCAAGATTGGTATTGAGTCGTGATTGAATAATTTTTACGGTATTTAACAATTTACCCAAACCTTCTAATGCAAAATATTCGCATTGCACAGGAATGATAATTGAATCTGCGGCAGTGAGGGCATTGATCGTAATCAAACCCAACGAAGGCGAACAGTCAACGATGATAAAATCGTAGTTATCCCGAATAGGTTTCAACGATTCTTTCATTTTCTGTTCACGGTCTTTCAGATTAATCATCTCAATTTCAGCACCTACTAAGTCAATGTGCGAAGGAATAATATGCAAATACGGCAAATCAGTAGCGATTATGATGTCCTGAGCCAGCACACCATCCACCATACATTCGTAAATTGAATTTTCGATTCCTTTCGGATTAAAACCTAATCCCGACGTAGAATTTGCTTGTGGGTCAGCATCCACGATAAGTGTTCTGAACTCCAAAGCAGCCAAACTTGCCGCTAAATTAATGGTAGTTGTGGTTTTTCCTACGCCCCCTTTTTGGTTGGCTATGGCAATTATTTTACCCATTTTATTTGTTTCTGATTCTCAACGTCAAATATCCGTCATTCCGTCCACATAAGCAAAGAAGTGTTCCACAAAATGTTTCACGAGTT